>CANSJB010000024.1 GCA_947647115.1 uncultured Clostridium sp.
ATCATCTTATCATCTTCCTTTCATTTGATCACTATTATTCTACACCAAAAAAGTGTAGCATTTTTTCTACACTTTTACATATTAACTATCTTTTTTTAATTATCTTTTTCATTTATTACTTTTTCCAAAACCAAAACAAATATATACACATAGAAAGTATAGAAAGAACAAAACTTGCAATCAAATATACATATATGAATATTTGATAACATTCTAATGAATCTTGAAATGCTACTATTAAGAAAAGTATTACAACACTAATAAGAATAATAATTATAGATAAAATTCGACCAATTTTAATATCAAGTGTTGAATTAATACTTTTTAATCTTTTCTCATAAATTTTTTTCTGTTGCTCCTTTAATCTTATCTGATAAGATAGATTATCCATATCTCTTAATCTATTAATATTTTGAATATTATCAATTGCACTAACTATTCGTGGGGTTTTATAATCTAAATTAGGAATAATCGGTGGCGGTGTAACTAGAGAGCTAAAATCTGGTAATTTGAAATTTGGGAATTCCATCTTATTCACTCCTTTCATAAATTTCATCAACTATTGTTTCTTCTACCGAATACTTTTCGACTTTTAGTTGTTTCTTGCACTCTTCTATTGAAATACTTTTGCTTATGATATCTGCAACCTTTAACACATATTCTTTTACATATTTATAAAAATCATTTTGTTCTTGTTCACTAATATATGGTACAGAATTTGATATCTCACACTCTTTTCCCTCAAATATTAAATCAATTATAGAAAATACACTAGCTTCTTTATAAAATTCATATTGTTCTTCCTTCAGACCATTAAATTGCTTATTCATATTTTCCAATTCATTAGTTATATCTTCAATTGTGTCAATAGCTTCATTTTTTTCTTTTTTTAAATCCATTACTTTAGAAATAATCAAACCTATAATAATTGCTATAAAAACGCCTATTATTTGTATACTATTTAAAATTAATTCTATTAAATTATCCCATTCCATACATTCCCACCTCTCAATTTAATTATTTTAACTATTTTCTACAATAAAGGATGTCAACAAATTCTATTTTGCTGACATCCTTTAATTTCAATGAATTTTGTTCACATTTTATTCAATCGGTTGACAAACAACAAATTTGTTACCTTTTATAATTTTGATTTTTCCTTATTTTATGCTACTTCCCACAACAATTCTTGTACTTTTTACCACTTCCACATGGACAAGGGTCATTTCTGCCGACGTTTGGCTCTTTATTTACAACAGTAGTATTTCCACCAGATTTTCTAGGAGCATATCCTTCTAAGTCTTTTAAGCTCTCATCATCAAAGCCTTCTCCTGTAATTTTTATAGAGGTAGTTCTTTGCAAATTTTCTTCTCTTTTTCTAGCATTCATTAAAAACTTTACTACATCTGTTTTGATGTCAAATACCATTTGGTCAAACATATCTGCGCCTTCCATTCTATATTGAACAACTGGATCTTTTTGCCCATAAGCGCGAAGACCAATACCATCTTTTAGTTCATCCATGCCATCAATATGATTCATCCATCTTTCATCTACAATTTTTAGCATAATGATTCTTTCAAGTTCACGCATGGTTTCTTGCCCCATGGTTTGCTCTTTTTC
Organism: uncultured Clostridium sp.; assembly: GCA_947647115.1. Taxonomy (GTDB): domain Bacteria; phylum Bacillota; class Clostridia; order TANB77; family CAG-508; genus CAG-273. The sequence continues at coordinate 1,624 of CANSJB010000024.1, forward strand.
ATCATAAATGTTATGTGCTTTTTCTTTTAATTCTGCTACTACTTCTTCTAATCTAATTTTTTCTTTTTTAATCGTTTTTAGCTCAGTAATACCAAATATCACACCAATATCTTGCATAAAAGCATCTGGGTTAAAATCAGCAGCTTCTGATAAGTATTGTTCTGCAGTTTCTTCTATTAAAGAATCTACCATGTTTAAAATATGTTCTTTTAAATTTTGACCATCTAATACTTTTCTTCTTTCATCATAAATAATACCTCTTTGTACATTCATAACATCATCATATTGCAGTACATTTTTACGAATGCTAAAGTTTCTACTTTCTACCTTTCTTTGGGCAGATTCTACTGCACTAGAAAGAATTTTGGCTTGAATTGGCATATCTTCATCTGCACCTAAGGTGTTATATACTCTACTAATTGCATCTCCGCCAAATATTTTCATTAGGTCATCATCTAAACTGATATAGAATTTAGATTCACCTTCATCTCCTTGACGACCACTACGTCCACGAAGCTGATTATCAATTCTTCTAGACTCATGCCTTTCTGTACCAATAATCTTTAAGCCGCCAGCTTGTATTACTTTTTGCTTTTCTTCTTTTATTTCATTTTCAAATTTTTCTTGTAAATCTTTAAATTTCTTTCTTGCTTCTATAATTACTTCGTCGTTTGTTTCATTAAATGCTGTAGCTTGTTCTATTTGTGCTTCTGTATATCTTTGTTTTCTCATTTCTTGTTTTGCCAAGTATTCACTATTACCACCAAGCATAATATCTGTACCACGACCTGCCATATTAGTAGCAATCGTAACAGCACCATATTTACCTGCTTGAGCAATAATTTCAGCTTCTTTTTCATGAAATTTAGCATTTAATACTTCGTGCTTAATTCCTTCTTTTTTTAGCAAGCTACTTAATTTTTCAGACTTTTCAATAGATACGGTACCAACTAATACAGGTTGCCCTTTGCTATGGCTTTCTTTAATGTCTTCAATAACTGCTCTAAATTTTGCAGCTTCATTTTTATATATAATGTCTTGATGATCTTTACGAACCATTGGTTTATTGGTAGGAATTTCAATAACATCTAATTTGTATATCTCTTGAAATTCAGCTTCTTCTGTCATAGCAGTACCAGTCATTCCAGATAGTTTATGATACATTCTAAAATAGTTTTGGAAGGTAATGGTTGCTAATGTTTTTGATTCATCTGCAATTTTAACATGTTCTTTTGCTTCAATTGCTTGATGAAGACCATTGTTATATCTTCTTCCATACATAATTCTTCCTGTAAATTCATCTACAATTAAAACCTCACCATCTTTTACAATGTAGTCAATATCTTTTTTCATGATACCATGTGCACGTAGTGCTTGATTTACATTATGTACTAATTCAGAGTTTTCTATGTCATTAAAGTTTTCTAGTCCAAAATGTTCTTCTGCTTTTTTTATACCTTTTTGTGTTAAAGATGCTGATTTTGCCTTTAAGTCTACAATGTAATCATAGTTTTCATTATCTTGTGCTTGTTCTTCATTTTTGACATCTTCTTCTACAATAATTTTTGGTGTTAGTCTGCTTACAAAAGTATCTGCTTTTTTATATAGGTCTGAAGATTGTGCTCCCCTACCTGATATAATAAGTGGAGTACGTGCTTCATCTATTAAGATACTATCAATCTCATCTACAATAGCATAATTTAGTTCTCTTTGTACTAATTGTTCTTTATAAGTTACCATGTTATCTCTTAAATAATCAAAGCCATACTCATTATTAGTACCATAAGTAATATCACAGTTATAAGCTTCTCTTTTGGCTTCTGGCTCCATACCTGCAATTACTAAGCCAACAGTTAAGCCTAAAAACTTATATACTTTTCCCATCCATTCACTATCTCTTTTGGCTAGGTAATCATTTACTGTAATAACATGAACACCTTTCCCTGTTAAGGCATTCAAATATACTGGAAGGGTTGCAACTAATGTTTTTCCTTCACCTGTTTTCATTTCAGCAATTCTACCTTGATGTAAAATGATACCACCAATTAATTGTACATCAAAATGACGCATACCAAGCACCCTTTTAGATGCTTCTCGCATTACAGCAAATGCTTCTGGTAAAATATCATCTAATGTCTTTCCATTTTCAAGTTCTTGTTTCAATTGTTTTGTTTTTTCTCTAAGCTCACTATCTGTTAATTTGGCTATTGATTCTTCTAAACTATTTATTTTGTCAACGATTGGCCTTATTCTTTTTACTTCCTTTTGGCTATATGTTTTAAATAATCCCATGTTCTTCTTCCTTCCTAAAATTGTTAAAATATTCATGTGTTACTATATCACTTTTATAAAAAAATCGCAAGTATATACACTTATATTTGTAAATTTTATTATTTTGTGATATAATATCTTCATTACTCACACTGGTAATATTTTAACTAAAAAAATGGAGGCTATTATTATGCGTAAGAAATTAGAACAATATTTGGCATTTGTAACAACTTCACCAGTTTGTATGACGTTTTTCTTAGGCGTATTAATGTTCACACTCTTTAGCGGCTTAGCTAACATTATTCCGCGGACTCCTTGTTTAATCATAGTGTTTGTTTGCTTAGCCTATTTTGGTTTATTAGCAATTGCTTGGTATCGACTCTCTAAAAAAATTAAGCAATTCCAAATGTATGCGAATCGAGATTTATTACTTACTGAAAAATATCAGTATTTTATCGAGTCTGTACTAGACCATGCTAGAAATCTTGATTATAGTTACACAGTTCCCTCACAAAAATGGATAACGCTTTTTGATGTATGGTTAAATACTCTGGTCAATAATGTTAACAGTTTGGAGGTTACTATTTTTGACATTGCATCTTGCTTTATTTTTGCATTTTTAGAGTGTGATTGTTCAGATGAGGATTTCCAAAGAGTTTTTCATTATGCCGAAACCATGATTCAAATCCCGAAAACTTATATTGCTTATTATAATAAAAGAGATGAATTGATACTTATTCTAAATAGCGAAGAGTTTAATAACAAGGCAACCTTTATGATGACCACTGAAGAGAGCGAAGCAGCCATGGATATGTGTAGAATATATTTCTTGAATCCGAAAAGAGAAAGTCTTTTAGAGCTTTCTGGTTTTTTATATGCTCTACACTATATGAATCGAAAAAAGAAATAGCATCCATAACAAGAGAGGTTATTTAAAATAAAATAGCCTCTCTTGTTTTTTGTTTTATTTCGCATATACTTTAAGACTACCTCATACATTAGTATAAAGTAAAATTTAAAGGATGGTAAACATGTTTGTTTGTAATGTAAAGGTAAATGGAAATAAACTTGGAAAAATGATAGTCATACTTTTATTTATAATAATTATAACAGCTACTTTATGGATAGGTTATAAGGTAATTGGCAATAGCTTTTTTAAAACTAATGATACGATAAATCAAAAAGAAATATATGAGTTAACCCCTAGTAATTATACCAATGTTCTAAAAACGGTTCATGAAAATATTGATAACTATATTGACCAAAAAATTCATTTTTCTGGTTATGTGTATCGTATGTTAGATTTTAATGAAAATCAATTTGTATTAGGTAGAAATATGGTTATTTCTTCCGACTTTCAAACAGTAGTAGTTGGTTTTTTATGTGAATATGATACAATTAGTCAATATGAAGATAATACTTGGGTAGAAATTGAAGGAAGTATTAAAAAAGGTAATTATCATGGTGAAATACCAATTATTCAAATAAAAACGATTCAAAAAATAGAAAAGCCAACGGATGAGTATGTATACCCACCAGATGACTCCTTTGTCCCTACTTCAACAATACTATAGTCCTATCTTTCAAAGATAGATTTGATAACTCCTTTATCAATAAAAGTAGCAAAAATGTTTTTTAAAATGATTAGCATAATAGGACCAATAATCATACCCAATACCCCAATAAATTTAAAACCTGTATACATGGCAATTAGGGTAAAAATAGGATGTATTCCAATACTTCCGCTTACAATTCTTGGCTCAATTAGCTGCCTTACCACAGACATAATAACCCATAATATTAAAATAGCAATTGCTAAGGTAAAGTCTCCCATACAAGCGGTAAGTACTGACCATGGTACCATGAAAGTACCTGAACCAAAAATAGGTAGTAAATCAACAAAACCAATAATTAATGCCATTAAAAGTGGATATTCTACATTTAATCCAGTAAAATGAAAAATATAAAGTCCAACTAGGCATATGATAAAAGATATAAAAACAAGAGTTACCTCTGCTTTTAAATATCCCCCCAAAGACTTAACTAAGCTTTTTAAGTGAATACCAATTCTTTTTACCCAAGTTTCTGGCAGGTGATGTTCTAATTGGTCTATCATATAAACTTTATCTACACAAATAAAGTACAAGGCTAATAAAGTAATTACTGTATATACTCCTATGGTTGGAATAGAAGTTAAAAAGTTAATCGCACCAGTAAGTGCATTTTTAGCCCATCCACTAAGTGTTCCTAAAAATTCTAAAGCAGAATTTTGAATGGTACTCATAATATTATCTGGTATTTGTAATTTATCAAAGTCTATCTTGCTAATTAAATCTTGTACTACATTATATCCTTGTTCAAAATATTCGTTTAAACCACTTAGCAAATTAGAAGCTTCTGTTACTAGAGTAACCACTGTCCAGCTTACTAGCCCAACAATGAGTATAATAGCAATCATAAATATTATAATAGCACTAGGTTTTCTTCTTAATTTGGTTTTTTTCATAATAAAACGGATACAAGGTTCTAATATTAAAGCAATAATAAATGCGACTAAAAATGGCATATAAAAAATAGCTAATTTAAAGCCTAAATATACACCTAAAATAGATAGTGCAAGTATAATGATATTTTTCAAAACCTTTCCCCAATAATTCATATCAACTACCATATGTAATCTCCTTTTCTTTTTATGTAACCATTATATCATGTTTTATTTTTTAGTCAATTAATAATAGTTCAATTTTATATATTTCATTTTTTTAGCTTGATAAAAAACAAAATATATAAAATTGAAACTTTTTATCTTGTGATAGATAAGTTCTACTTTGTTACTTTTTTATTGTGCATTTTTCTCTTTACAACCACAAATATGATTTAAAGTTTGTTCAACACCTTTGTCATCTACTTGCTTATTAGCTGCTAAGTCTCCTAATGTTAATATACCAACAATTTTATTATTTTCCATAACTGGTATTCTTTTTATTTGGTTTTGTGCCATTAAGCTTTCTGCTTGGCTTATTTCTGTATCTGGTTCACAACAACATACTTCACAAGTCATAATTTCACTAACAGGTGTTGTGTTTACATCTTTATTACATGCAATTGCCCTTAAAATTACGTCACGGTCTGTTACTAAACCTACTACCTTTTGTGAATTATCACATACAGGAATACATCCAACATGTTGATTACACATAATAGTTGCACAATCTTTTATTGTTTTTTCTGGAGTTACACAATATACCTCATTACACATACAATCTTTTACTTTCATCATCATACCACCTTTCTTATATATCAATATCATTTAAAAAAATAATATTTAATATTATTTTGGACAAAATACAAAAAGATATGCAAAAATAAAATGCATATCTTTCCAATTTTTTCATTTTAAAAATAAAATTTGTTAAAAGGAAAAGTAATCTCTTGGACCTATTGGAGGTCTTGGGTTTGGTCTAGGAGGTGGTGGCATACCAGGTCCTCCTGGAAATGGTGGACGAGGAGGTCTTACAGGAGGTCTTTTTCCACCTAATAAATGTTTTAAAATTAAAATTTTAATAAAATCTCTTAAATGAGATTGATGGTTTCTTACATTACTTTCTTTGTTTCTTTCTCTATCTACTGTATTTGGTTGAGCTCTCCTTGTAGTCTTGTTTTCACTGCTTGTAGTTTCTCTTGCAGTTTCTACATTTACATTAACAACTGTATCTTCTCCATAAATTCCTCTATATACTTCCTCTGTCATTTGCTCTAGTAATTCTTTGGTTATTGGCTTAGTATTAGTATTACATACTTTACAAATTATAGGGTTTATTTTGTTATATAAGTCTGGATATAATTCCTTTGCTGCTTCTTCTTGTAAAAAATTAGCTTGATATTCATCCCTATAATAGGCATTGTCTGCATTTGCATATTGATAAGCTTCATAAATATTAGGGCTTTGAGGAGAATAACCTAATATTTGGCGCATATACTCCTCATAGTTTTGATATTCCATAAGATACCTCCTAGTTTATTTTAGTAGTATCCTATGTATCTTCCTTTCAATATGTTACAGTTTTTTTACTAATTCTTTAAATTGATTGCCTCTATCTGCAAAATTTTTAAACAAGTCAAAACTAGCACTAGCTGGTGAGAATAGTACAATTTCATTTGAATTTGCTATTTTATTTGCTGTATCTACTGTTTCTTTTAATGTGGTACAATGATAAATTGGTAGTTGTTTATTTTGAGCTTTTAGTTCTTTTTTTACAGCTTCTTCTATTTTAGCAGCTGTTGCTCCCATTAAAACTAAGCTACTTACATTTTCGATAATTGGTTTTGCAATAGGTGTATAATCTAAATGTTTATCATAACCACCTGCAATTAGAACAATTTTTTCTTGAAAGGCATTTAGTCCAGCAATTGTCCTGGTAGGAGATGTCCCAATAGAATCATTATACCATTTTACACCTTCTATTTCTCTTACAAATTCTAATCTATGTTCTACTCCCTCAAACTCTTTAATTGCTTTTATTTGTATTTCTGGCTCTACTAAGCTAGCAGTTGCTCCAATAGCTGTACAAATATTTTCGTAATTATGTTCGCCTCTTAAATGTATCTGTTTTACATTTAAAATATGTCTTCTAACATTATCTCTGCAAGACTTAATTACTGAATTATCATAAATAACTCCATTTTCTAGTTTGGTATTTTTGCTAAAATAAACTACTTTACCGAGGAGCTTCTTTGGCTAAATTCCTTGTAATTTCATTATCATAATTTAGTACTATAATATCATTTTGAGTTTGATATTTAAAAATATTTTTCTTAGCTTCTATGTATTCTTCATAAGATTTATGAATATCTAAATGATTTGGTGAAATATTGGTAATAACACTAATATGTGGGCTTGTTTGCATATCTAGTAGTTGAAAACTACTAAGCTCTAAAACAATCATATCTTCAGGTTTCATTTGATTTACTTTGGTAAAAAGTGGAATACCAATATTACCACCTAAATAGCAATGATAACCGTTTTGTTTTAAAATTTGATAAATCAAATTTGTAGTAGTTGTTTTTCCATCACTACCAGTAACACCAATAATAGTTCCTGGACAAGTCTTCATCAACATTTCTATTTCAGAGGTAACAATAGCACCTCTTTGTATCTCTTCTAATAGCTGCGGTGTATCTGGTCTACAGCTTGGTGAACGAAAAATAATAGAAAAGTGATGTAAGTTATCTAAAGCATCTTTTCCTAAATATAAGTCAAAATGATAATCTTCTATTTTTTTTAGTACTTGTGTATCTAGTTCTTCTTTTTGCCTTTTATCAAAAATACTTACCTTTGCTTTTAGATTAAAAAAATAATCTAATAATGGAATATTACTTACGCCAAGGCCTATAATAGCTACCTTTTTTTTGTTTACAAATTGTTCAAATTCGTTTAGTTTTGTGTTTACAAATTCCATTTTTTCCCCCCATTTTTCTTTTTGTTTTTCATAAGTAGCTTGATTAATTCATATATTCTAACAGTAAATTTGCTGATTCTTCTACAGTTTTACAGTTTGTTACATCTACTAATATTGTATTTTGATATTGTTTATAAAAACCTGACTTTTCTTGTAATGCATCTCTTTTTATAATATTTTGTTTTACTTCTTCTTGAGTGATATCTCCTTTATATTGTATGCACTTTCTTTTAATACGTTCCTCTAATGAAGCGGTTACCAAAAAATGATAATCTAAGTTAGGATAGATTTTCATTAAATCTCTACCAGATACAATTACATGATAATTTTGTTTAAACTTGTCAATAATAGTTTTTCCAAAAATATAAAAATTTTTGTTATCTGCTATATTGCTAACTTCTGAAACGGCTAGAGAAGCTTTTGCAGATTGGAGTTGTTCTTCTTCTATTTTTTTACCGTCTATGTAAATAACAGTATCTTTATTTTCTATTGCAATACTAATTTTTAGTTTTTCCATTACTTGTTTTATATCTGTTTTTTGCATGCTTTGCTTTAAGTCTTCCAAACTAATTCCCAAGTTCATTAGAGCATAAACAATACCTCTATATAAATTGCCACCTTGCAGCAAAATGCTATTGGGTATTTTGTTTAATAATTCTTTGCAAATAGCAGTTTTTCCTGCGCCTACTAAGCCTTCTATTCCAATTACCATATACTTATTTAATTGCTTTTCCATTCTTCTTTTCTCCTTAATATAATAAGGTTATTTCTTTTTGATAAAATCAAATTCTGACATCATTCCTATTTTATTTGGGGTATGTTCTGGAAGCTGATAAATATCATGACCTGGAAATTCATTTGCTTCTACAAATAAAGGACCATTTGGTGTAAAGGCTACATCCCATCCAATATATCCCATTTCTGGTATTTCTTTGGCAGCTTGCCTGCATAATTCTAATGCTTGCTGCCAATCAGGAAATTGAAAACCTTTTATAGCACTTCCTGTTTGAGGGTGCTTTTCATACAAATTTTTTTGTTTATCTAAGGCTACTTGTGTTACAATACCTGTGTTTTTATCTATTGGAGCTACCATACCACCACTATTAAAGTTATCCACACATCTTCCACCATTTCCTATTCTAAAGTAAGTAGCTACTATATGTACTTCTAATTCTTGATGATTTCTTTCTTCTTTTGGAATGGTAAGAAGTGATACACCATCTTTGCCTGTTATAATAGTTACAATTCTAGCAGTATTAATTGCATCTGGATAAATTTTTGAAACTTCTGAGTGCTGCATAATTACTTCTTCTAAAATTACATTTTTATTGTCTTGTAGTAAATAATCATATAATTCTTCTAATGAAGTATCTTGTTTGATTTTTACTTTTTCTATCCCTTTACCACATCCACCACCAATTGGTTTTATCATAAAAGTATGATGTTTTTCCATAAATTCCATAACTTTTTCTTTTGAAGCAGTATTTACTTTTATCCAATCACGTTTAATATATTTTTCAAATTTTTCATTAAATTCATCTTTATTTTCAAAATAATGAAGTACACTTTTATCACAATATTTTGTAACAAGTTCGTTATTTCTACCCCTTGTTAAATAAGTATTCCTTTGTTCATCTGTCAAATTATACATTTCATATAAATCATAGTCCATGTAACCTGCGCCATATTTTCTAGCACATTTTTGCATATCCATAAAAATGCTAAATTTTGATTTTCCTGTTTTTAAATGAATGGAATTTATTTTTTCTTGCATAGCTTTTTTATCCATTGTTTTTAATCTTTTTATAATATAAACAATATTACCCATTTAATTTTATCCTCACATCTTATGCTTATGAAATTACCTAAATGTAAATTTTATAAGCATATTCTTTCCTTATATTCATTTTCTTTTGTACAGTTTTGTACGAAATTATCTTAGCTTATTTTTTATAAAAAGTCAAATTTTTGAATAAAATTTAAACTTTTCGTGCAAAATAATTTTAGTAAAAGAAATGGAGGTGCTTTTGTATGTCAGAAAATCAAAATAAACAAAATAATAAGAATAACAACAAGAACAAAAATAACAATCAAAACAATAATAAGAATGAGAGAAATAACAATAATAACTGCAAATAGTTAATTTTTTAAGAGGTACAAAACTAAATGGGCATTTTATTTTACTTTTTTTGTGACACCCAAGAATTTTACTTTGTTCCCTTTCTTTTTTGTTTTTTCTTTACTTTGTTTTTCTCGAATGCCCATTTAGTTTTGTACCTCTTGTTTTTTATTTTTATCGAAAATTGATTATACACTACTTGCTTATTTTTCAATATATTTTTTTAAGAACTTACCTGTGTAACTTTGGTCATTTTTTATAATTTGTTCTGGAGAACCTACTGCTATAATTTGTCCTCCTTTTTCTCCACCTTCAGGTCCTAAATCTATTAAATAATCAGCTGTTTTAATTAAGTCTAAATTATGTTCAATAACAATAATGCTGTTTCCTGTATCTACCAATCTTTGCAAAATATCTACTAGCTTGTGGACATCTGCTATATGAAGACCTGTTGTTGGTTCGTCTAAAATATATAATGTTTTACCAGTGGCTTTTTTGGATAGTTCTGTTGCTAGTTTTACACGTTGTGCCTCACCACCAGAAAGTGTAGTAGAAGGTTGTCCTAGTTTAATATAGCCAAGTCCTACATCTTGCAGGGTTTGAATTTTGTTTTTAATTCTAGGTAAATTTTTAAAAAACTCTAATGCCTCTTCTACTGTCATTTCTAAAACATCACTAATTGTTTTTCCTTTGTATTTTACTTCCAAAGTTTCCCTATTATAGCGTTTTCCTTTACATACCTCACAAGGTACATAAATATCTGGTAAAAAATGCATTTCTATTTTTAATACACCATCTCCACTACATGCTTCACATCTACCACCAGATACATTAAAGCTAAATCTTCCTTTATCATAACCACGCATTTTTGCTTCTTGCGTACTTGCAAAAATATCACGTATGATATCAAATACCCCTGTATAAGTTGCAGGGTTAGAACGTGGTGTTCTACCAATTGGTGATTGGTCAATATTAATAATTTTATCGATATTTTCAATTCCTTTTATTTCTTTACATTTACCAGGTTTTTCATTAGAACCATATAATTCTTTGGCAATACTTTTATATAAAATTTCATTTACTAAAGTACTTTTTCCTGAACCTGAAACACCAGTTACACATACAAATTGACCAAGTGGAAATTTAACATTAATGTTTTTTAAATTGTGCTGCGTAGCTCCTTTTACTTCTATTGCTTTTCCATTTGATTTTCTTCTCTTCTTTGGAACTGTAATTTGCTTTTTACCACTTAAATATTGTCCTGTTATAGACTCTGGTATTTGTTTTATTTCTTCTGCTGTACCTTGTGCAATTACATTTCCTCCATGAACGCCAGGTCCGAGGTCCAATATCTATAATTTGGTCTGCTGCATACATAGTATCTTCATCATGTTCTACTACTAATACAGTATTTCCAATATCTCTTAATTTTCTTAAAGTAGCTAAAAGTTTATCATTATCCCTTTGATGAAGTCCAATGCTTGGTTCATCTAAAATATATAATACTCCTGTTAAACCAGAGCCGATTTGAGTGGCCAAACGAATACGTTGTGCTTCTCCGCCTGATAAACTACCAGCATTTCTAGATAAGGTTAAATAGTCAAGCCCTACATCAATTAAAAATTGTAATCTTTTGTTTAATTCTTTTAGAATTTGGTCTGCTATCATTTTGTTTTGATTATTTAAGTTTAAATTATTTAAAAAGTTTTTAATTTTATCAATTGACATATCTGTTAATTCATTAATGTTTTTATCCCCTATTTTTACAGATAAGCTTTCTTTTTTTAGCCTTGCTCCATGGCAAGTTTGACAAGAACTTTCACTCATATACATTTCATAAAAGTCCCTCATCCCTTGTGATTTTGTCTCATTATATCTTCTATCTAAAGTAGGAATTACTCCTTCAAAAGGAGTACTAAATTTTCTAGTACCTGCACTTGATGTATATTCAAAATCAATAATTTCATCCTCTGTGCCATATAATATTTTTTCTAAAAACCATTTTGGTAATTTTTTTATTGGTACTGTAATATCCACATTATAATGCTTCCCAATGCTTTCAAAATACATTTTTGCCATAGTCTCGCCCTTTTTCATGGTACTTGAGCCAAAAGCTTTTACTCCATCATATAAAGTTTTGTTTTTGTCTGGAATAATTAGGTCTTCATCCATTTTCATCAAATAACCAATACCTGTACAAGTTGGACAAGCACCAAAAGGATTATTAAAAGAAAACATCCTTGGTGTTAACTCTTCTATACTAATACCACAATCTGGGCAGGCATAATTTTGACTAAATAAAATTTCTTTTTCCTCTGGTATGTCAATGCTAACTAAGTTATTAGCATATTTTAAAGCAATTTCAACAGATTCTGTTAAACGGGTTCTAACATCAGGTTTAATAACTAACCTATCTACAATTAAGGAAATGGTGTGTTTTTTCTTTCTATCTATTTCGATATCATCTGTTAATTCAAAAATTTCGCCATCAATTTTAACACGAACAAAACCTTCTTTTTGAAAGCTTTGTAAAAGTTTTGTATATTCTCCTTTTTTTCCACGAACAACAGGTGCTAATATTTGTATTTTAGTACCTTCTTCTAAACTCATAACACTATCTATAATTTGGTCAATCGTTTGCTTTTCTATTTTCTTACCACAGTTTGGACAATATGGTACACCTATTCTTGCATAAAGCAAACGAATATAATCATAAATTTCTGTAACAGTACCTACGGTAGAACGTGGATTACGGGAAGTAGTTTTTTGGTCAATAGAAATAGCTGGTGAAAGACCTTCTATTGATTCTACCTCAGGTTTTTCCATTAAACCTAAAAATTGCCTTGCATAAGAAGATAAGCTTTCTACATATCTTCTTTGCCCTTCTGCATATAAAGTATCAAAGGCAAGTGATGATTTACCAGAACCAGAAAGCCCTGTAATAACTACCAATTTGTCCCTTGGAATTTCCAAGTTTATGTCTTTTAAATTGTGCTCTTTAGCACCTTTTATAATAATACTATTTTGCATCAATAAAGTTCCCCCTAATTTAACCCTATTTCTAACATATGAATTATAAAACATTAGTTTGTAATTGTCAAGTATAATTGTCATTTTTTTGTAATATTTTAAAAAATAAATTGTGGATAACTTTTTTATCTATCTTTTACAGTTCATTTTTATTTGTAATGCTTTTGTAATATTTCTTTCACAAAATTCTCACATTTCTTACATTATTTCACCTTTTCTGACAATATTTTTTACCTTATATTACATTTTGATTACAATTATTTTACAAATCCGAAAAAACATTACATAAAAATTACAAATGGTTTACAAAAAATATTATCCACATTATTGTGGATAATGTGGATAACTCTGTGAACAACTGAAAATAGTAGCATGTTTTTGTGGATAACTTTTTTTTATTATTTGTTATGGTATTATGAAAACTCATTATTGTTATTTTTAAACAAATAATAAAATTAGTAATATTATTTCACAAATTAGAATTAATGGAAAGCCTATCACAAATTTCATTTTTTGTGTTTTATGTCTAAAAGTATACATACCAGCAATTCCACCTATACCACCACCTAGTAATACTAGTAATAATAGTGTATTTTCTGGTATCCTCCATTTTCCGCTTTTTGGACTTTCTTTTATCTAACCACATTGTAAAAAAAGAAATTATATTAATGCTAATAAGATAAATTACTATATTTGGTATGCTAAAAATTTGCTCTAAACTCATGTTATCATCCTTTATCTTTCCTCTTTTGTTGCATATTGCTCTACTACTTTACTACTGTTTTCTTTTTGCTTAATTTCTTGTATTCTTTCTACTAAACCATTAATAGAAGGTGTTTCTAAGTTTAAATATTTTTCTGCTAGTTCAATTCCTCTTAAATATTGTTTTGTTTGTATGCAGGCTGCTGCTATATTAGCATAATCCAAAGAGGTTAAAAGTTCATCATATTCTACTAACATTCTATCAATCATAAGCCTTAAAGTAGCGTGCTTGGTAGGTGAATTGCTAGTATCATTATGAATTGTTAAGCTAAGTTCTTTTCTGTCTTGTTGTAACTGCCTTTTTTTCACTTCTATTGGTACATTTTTTCTTTTTTCTTTTCTCCATTTTTTTTCAAACATTTTAGCAGTTATTTGGGGAATTCCTCTTGTCTGGGTTAAAAATTGACAGTTTACTCTTCCTAAGCTTTCTAGTTGACTTATTATCGCCCTTTTCTGACTTTCTGTCATCTTAGCAAGCAGAGCTTGTGTTTGTTCCATTTCTTGCATTATTGACTCTATTATTAATGGTGACGTTCCAACTTTTTGTGCTATCTGAGTGCTATTCATATCAGGATTAGCAGTAATTAGTTCTTCTAATTGTTCTCTTGGCATAATCCCCTCTTTTCGTAGTCTTAAAATTACTTCATAATAAGAAATACCTAATCGACCAGCTATTGTTTCCTCTTCTTCAAATCTATTTGCCATTTTAATAAAGCTTTCTTTGTTTGGAGTAGTTTTACTATTATTTTCATTATTTGAACTAGTTTGAATATTAGCCTGTAACTTTCTATATGTTATTTCTTTTCTTAATTTATCGATAGCACTTATCATCCATCCTGTCATTGAATAAATATAAGTATCATCTTCTTTGTTTTCTATAAAATAAGAAACTATGGCTCTTGTAGCTATCCCATGACTTTTCATAATAGAAAGTACATTTGCTTGTGTTGTATGATTTTGACTGGCTATTTCTTTGGGCTCTATTCCACTTCTAGCCATATTTATAATAATTTTTCTTCTTTCTGCTTTGTCTTTTTGTTTTCTTAGATTTCTAATTGCCTCTATTGTCCAATTGGTAGTTTGAGAAATCTCTTCTTCTGTTTGATTTTGTTCATCTA
>CANSJB010000025.1 GCA_947647115.1 uncultured Clostridium sp.
CCTATATGCGATATTAGATAAACGTAATAAACCAAACTTATCACAAGCAGCCTTAGAAACCTTAGCCATCATTGCTTATAATCCCAAAATTACAAGAGCAGAAATTGAGCAAATTCGTGGTGTAAATTCAGATGGAACTATCTATAAACTATTAGATTATAACCTAATTGAAGAAACCGGAAAGCTAGATGCACCAGGAAAACCAGGAACCTATGGGGTAACAACACAGTTTTTTAGAATTTTTGGAATGGGAAGTTTAGAAGAACTGCCAGAACTTCCAAGATATAAAATAGACAAAAATCAGCAAATTGTAATTGATGATATTATGAAGGAAACCTCAGAAGCAGAAAACCAAGAAACGAAAGAAGAACAAGAGCAAAACGAGGAAGAGCAAAAAGAACAGACAGTAGAAGAAAATTAAAAAGCAATTAGGAAAAGGAGAAAAATAAAAAAATGAAATTAAGTAATAGTTTTTTTTATACATTAAGAGAAGACCAAAGAGAGGAAGAATCAGTTAGTGGAAATTTATTAGTAAAAAGCGGCATGTTCAAAAAAATAGGAAATGGTATTTATATGAAATTACCACTTGGTCAAAAGGTAGTAGATAAGGTAAAAGCCATTGTTAGAAAACATATGAATATGGCAGGTGCAGAAGAACTTACTATGCCACTACTACTTCCTATTGAGTTTTTTGAAAAATCAGGTAGATATGATGCCTTTGGACCTACTATATTTCAATTATCAGATAGGTATAATAGACCATATGCGCTAGGTCCTACTCATGAGGAATTTTTTGTGCTAGCAGCTATGATGAAAGCAAAATCATATAAAGACTTTCCTTATACTTTATATCAAATCGGAAATAAATATAGAGATGAAATAAGACCAAGATTAGGGCTAATTAGAACAAGAGAATTTACGATGAAAGATGCCTATAGTTTTGATATAAATCAAGAAGAAAGTGATAAATCTTATCAAAAACAATTTGAAAGCTATCATAGAATATGTAAAGAAGTAGGACTAAACTATGTTGTAGTAAGAGCAGATACTGGTGTAATGGGAGGACTATTATCAGAAGAATTTCAAGCAGTTACACAAGTAGGAGAAGATATACTGGTATTATGCGATAATTGTGATTATGCCTCTAATATAGAAATAAGTAGCTGTATTGATGAGCAAGAAGATAGTAAAGAAGAAACAAAAACAATAGAAAAAGTACATACACCAAATGCAGGAACAATAGAAGAAGTAAGTAGCTTTTTAGGGCAAGAGCCTAGCCAGTTTGTAAAAACACTAATTTATAAAATAGATGGTAAATTTTATGCTTGTTTAGTACCAGGAAATAGAGAAGTAAATGAAGTAAAAATAACCAAATTATTAAAAGCAAAAGAAATACAACTAGCAGAACCACAAGAAGTGATACAAATTACCAATGCCAATATAGGGTTTGCAGGGCCAGTAGGACTTACCATTCCTATTATTATGGATAATAGTATTAAACATATGAAAAACTTTATAGTAGGAGCAAATGAAACAGACTATCACTACAAAAATGTTAATTTGCAAGACTTTAAAGCAGACTATATAGAGGATATTAAAAATGTAAAAGAAGGCGACATTTGTCCAAAATGCCATGGACATTTGCTATTTAAAAAAGGAATTGAAGTAGGAAACACCTTTAAATTAGGAACTAAATATTCAGAAAGCTTAGGACTTCATTATTTAGATGAAAATAATGAATTAAAACCAGCTGTAATGGGATGTTACGGTATTGGAATTGAAAGAATTATAGCAGCAGTAGTAGAGCAAAATCATGATGAAAAAGGGATTATTTGGCCAATGTGTATAGCACCTTATAAAGTATGTATTGTACTGATAAACCCAAAAGATGAGCAACAACTTAAAATAGCAAATGAGCTATATGAAAAATTAAATAATTTAGGTATTGAAACTATATTAGATGATAGAAACGAAAGACCAGGTGTCAAATTTAATGATATGGACTTAATTGGAATACCAGTTAGAATTACAGTGGGAAAAAGGGTAGTAGACAATCAATTAGAATTAAAACTAAGAACAAGCCAAGAGGCTAAAATAGTGGCAATAGATGATATAGAAAAAGAGCTTACACAAATAGAAGGAATTTAAATAGGTCATATAAAAAATGAAGTACAATCAAAACGATTTTATAACAAAGTTTTGACTGTACTTTATTTTATGGAATATTTTTAAGTATTTAAAGAATTTAAAATTTCTGGATAAATACGATAAGCATTTTGCATCCAATTATCTACAATCTTTTTAGCTTCATCACGAGAGCTAGCCCAAACACTTACTTCAAAAATACAACTATTTTTTTCATTAATTTTGCAAGTTACCATATAGTCATTTTCACTTCTAGGAGTAAATTCAGCAGTAATGGAATCTTCTTCTTTAGTTTCTTTTAGATTTTCTTCAAAAGAAGTATCCACCTTTAATTTTATAATACCTGGTAAAATACTAGTGGTTAAATCTAAAGTAGTTTTGCCAGTATCTGTGATTTGATAAACTTGTTTGCCTTCTTTTTCAAAACAAATAATATAATTTTTTTCTAACAAATCAAGTAAAAATTGTTGAAAATAAAAGTAATTCATATCTACAATAGCTAAAACTAACCTTAATAAATTATCATTGGTAATCGGCTCTGCTACTTTATTTAATAGATATAAAATTAAAACTTTATTTTCTGCTAATACTTCACCATCTTGTGTCAGTTTCAATGCTTTCAACTCCTAAAAATATATTTGCGTATCCTATTATAGCATAAACATTTTAAAAATACTATGAAAAATGATATTTTTTGTCAGAAATATAAAAAAAGATAGAATACAAGTAATAGCAAACAAATATCTTGCTAAAAAACTATTGCATACCTAGTACAATTTATATATAATTTACTAGTAACAAAGGGGAGGCGAGAAAATATTTGGTAAATTTAAATCAAAACAAAGTAAATTTGCAAAAGTGTAATATATGCCCACGTAGTTGCAGGGTAAATAGATTAAGCGGTCAAAACGTAAAAGGTTATTGTCGGAGCTAATAGTAAAGTAAAGGTAGCACTAGCATCAGTACATTACTATGAAGAGCCATGTATTAGTAAAATAAATGGTTCGGGTACAGTGTTTTTTAGTAATTGTAACTTAAATTGCATTTATTGCCAAAATTATGAAATAAGCCAGCAAGGACTAGGAGAAGAAATCACAGTAGAAAAATTAGCCCAAATTTTTCTGCAGCAGCAAGAAAAAAATGTTAATAATATTAATTTAGTGACTCCTTCAGCATATGCTCTTCAAATTATAGAGGCTTTAAAAATAGCAAAAGCAAATGGGCTACATATTCCAGTTATATATAATACCAATGGATATGAAACAGTAGAAACATTGCAATTATTAGAAGGCTATATTGATATTTATCTTCCGGATTTAAAGTATTATTCTAATGAATTAGCCCAAAAATATTCAAATGCGAATAATTACTTTGAAATAGCAACAAAAGCGATTAAAGAAATGATTAGACAAGTAGGTAGCCCCATTTTTAATAGTCAAGGCATTTTACAAAAAGGAGTTATAATAAGGCACTTAGTTTTACCAAACCATATTCAAAATAGTAAACATATTTTAAAATGGATAAAGGAAAATATACCACAAGATGTGTATATAAGTGTTATGGCACAATATTTTCCAACCTATAAAGCAAAAGAAGATGACTTGCTAAATAGGAAGTTAAGCAAAAAAGAGTATAAAGAAATCGAAAATTATTTATATACATTAGAGTTAGCCAATGGCTATATACAAGACTTAGGAGAACATGAAGAAGAATATGTGCCTGATTTTAAACAAAACAAAAATAATAAAAATTAAAGTAAATATCTTGCAAATAAATACCATTATGATACAATATAAAAAATAATAAAGGGAGAGAATATTAAAATGACACAAGCAGATAAATGTTTTATAGAAACTTGCACAAAAATAATAGAACATGGCTATTCTTCAGAAGGGACAGGAACTAGAACTAGATGGCAAGATGGTACAGAAGCAAATGTGCTTTCTATTATAGGAGTAACCAATCGATATGATGTAGCAAAAGAATTTCCAATGATTACATTAAGAAACAATAGCAAAACAATATTTAATGCAATAGATGAAATACTATGGATTTGGCAAAAAAAGTCTAATCGTGTACAAGAGTTAAAATCTCACATTTGGGACCAATGGGCAGATGAGAAAGGAACCATAGGAAAAGCATATGGGTATCAATTGGGAAAAAAGTATGAATTTAAAACAAAAGAAGGCATAAAAACAATGGATCAAGTAGATTATGTTTTATACTTGTTAACTCATGATAAAGCAAGCAGACGTATTATGACAAATATTTTTAATCATGCAGATTTAAAAGACATGGGACTAGAACCATGTGCTTATGGAACTCAATGGATTGTAAAAGAAAATAAATTGCATCTTATATTAAACCAACGCTCACAAGATATGTTAACTGCAAATGGTTGGAATGTAATGCAATATACAGCATTACTTTATATGTTTGCACAAGTATCAGGCTTAGAAGTTGGTACTTTAACACATAATATTGGTGATTGCCATATTTATGATAGGCATATTCCACTAGTAAAACAATTAATAGAGGCAAAAGCAATGGATGTAACACCAAAGCTAATCATTAATAATGCTACAAAAAACTTTTATGAATTTAAAGTAGAAGACTTTGAGATACAAGGTTATGATTATAATCATGACATTAACCTAGGAAAAATACCAGTAGCAATATAAATAAAAAGTAAGAAAAAAGGAATAAAAAACTAACCAAAAAATAGGGAGAAATTAAACATGCTAAGTATTATAGTAGCAATGGCAAACAATAATGTAATAGGTAAAGACAATCAGTTAATATGGCACTTACCAGAAGACTTAAAAAGATTTAAAAGTTTAACAACAGGACATACCATAATTATGGGAAGGAAAACTTTTGAATCTTTAGGAAGAGTACTACCAAATAGAAAACATGTTGTATTGTGTAGAAGCGGCAAATTACAAATCAAAGATGAGAATGTAGAAGTAATAGCACAGATAAGTAGTTTACAACCATATATAGATTCAAAACAAGAGTGTTTTGTAATAGGAGGAGAAGCCATTTATAAGCAGCTAATGCCCTATGCAAAAAAAATGTATATTACTAAAATTAAGCATGATTTTGAAGGGGATGTATATTTTCCACAAATTGATGATAAACAGTGGAAAGCTACTTGTTGCCAAAAAGGAATAACAGATGAAAAAAACCCCTATGATTATGAATATATTAATTACGTAAGAATATAACATTATATAAGAAAAAATTTCTAGTCATTGACAAATATATAAAAATAATGTTATGATTACACCATGATAGATTTAAAAAAAACACCCCTTTGGGGAGGTTGGTTTTAAATCTATTTTTGTTTTTTAAACATTCTAAAAAACAGTAAAAGCAAATCAGTACAAACGAAAACACAAAATCAAGAAAAAAGAAGGGAGCAAGCAATGAATAAAAAATACATATTTGTAACAGGTGGTGTAGTATCAGGGTTAGGAAAGGGGATTACTGCTGCATCATTAGGAAGACTACTTAAAAACAGAGGATATAAAGTAGCAAATCAAAAATTTGACCCGTATATTAATGTAGACCCAGGTACCATGAGCCCCTATGAACATGGAGAAGTCTTTGTAACAGATGATGGAGCAGAAACAGACCTAGACTTAGGACATTATGAGCGTTTTACAGATGAAAGTTTAACCAAATATTCTTCTGTAACAACTGGCAGAATATACTCAGAAGTAATACAAAGAGAAAGAAGAGGAGACTATTTAGGAAAAACGGTACAAGTCATACCACATATTACAAATGCCATAAAAGAAAAGGTATATAAATTTGAACATACAGATGTAGATATTGTAATTACAGAAATTGGGGGAACAGTAGGAGATATTGAAAGTCTACCATTTTTAGAAGCGATTCGCCAAATTGGTATTGAAAAAGAGCAAGACCAAGTTGTTTACATTCATGTTACTTTGCTTCCTTATATACATGGTTCTAATGAACTAAAATCAAAGCCAACCCAGCATTCTGTAAAAGAATTACAATCTATTGGAATTAAGCCAGATATTTTAGTATGTAGAGCAGAACAAGAAATGGAAGAAGGGGTAAAGAGCAAACTTGCTTTGTTTTGTAATGTAAAAAAAGAAGATGTTATAGAAAATAAAACAGTTGCTAATTTATATGAAGTACCACTCATGCTAGAAAAAGAAGGCTTAGCAATTAGAGTATGCGAAAAATTACATTTAGAAAACAAGGTAGATAATGTAAATTGGGAAAAACTAATAGAAAATATTAAGAATATAAAGAAAAAAACAGTTAAAATTGCTATTGTTGGAAAATATGTAAAATTAGAAGATTCTTATTTATCTATTATAGAAAGCTTAAAACATGGAGGCTTTTCAAACCAGTGCCAAGTAGAAATTGGTTTAGTAAATTCTGAAAAAGTAACAAAAGAAAATGTGAAGGAACTCTTACAAGACTATCAAGGAATTGTAGTGCCAGGTGGTTTTGGTAGCAGGGGGATAGAAGGTAAAATAGAAACAATTAGATATGCAAGAGAAAATGCCATTCCATTTTTAGGAATATGCTTAGGAATGCAAATGACAGTAGTAGAGTTTGCCAGAAATGTATTAGGGCTTAAAGATGCAAATTCAGAAGAATTTGAAGAAGACACTGGAAATGCTGTAATTCATATTATGGAAGAACAAATAGGAATTAATAAAAAAGGTGGAACGATGAGGCTTCGGAAGTTACCCATGTAAACTAAAAGAAGGAAGTTTGGCAAATAAATTATATGGGCAAATACAAATACAAGAAAGACATAGGCATCGTTATGAATATAACAATAAATATAAAGAAGAAATGGAAAAACATGGCTTACTATGCTCTGGCGTATCTCCAAATGAAAAATTGGTAGAAATAGTAGAACTAAAAGAACACCCTTATTTTATAGCATCTCAGTTTCATCCTGAGTTTAAATCAAGACCAGATAGACCACATCCACTTTTTAAAGGTTTAATAAAAGCTGCAAAAAAGTAGAATAATGTCGAAAATACTTGACAAAAATTTTAATTAATACTATAGTACACAGTACCAATTTGCTTTTAGGCTAAATGATAATTTTAATTAGGAGGTAATTTGTCAAAAAAGGAGAGTAATATATGAATAAGATTATAACAATTAGTAGAGAATTTGGAAGTGGAGGTAGAGAAGTAGGAAAAAGACTAGCAGATGAACTAAAAATAGCTTACTATGACCGTGAAATTATTACACAAATAGCCGAAGAAACAGGCTTGTCAGAGCAATATATTCAAGCTATTTCAGAAAAAGGAGTTCCTAAACAGGCATTTCATTTTGGAAAAACTTTTACCAATTTTAGTATTTTGCAAAATACACAAACAGAAATACTAGTAAAACAACAAGAAATACTAAAAAAGATTGCTAGCACAGGAAATTGTATTATTGTAGGAAGAGGAGCAGATAGTATTTTAAGACAATATAACCCTATCAATTTGTTTGTATATAGTGATATGAAATCTAAAATAAACCGTTGCAAAATAAAAGCTGAGCAAAAGGAAAACTTAACAGACAAAGAATTAGAAAAGAAAATTATGCAAATTGATAAAAATAGGAAAAATTATTATAGCCTAATTTCTAGTAAAGAATGGGGAAATAAAAATAATTATCAGCTTTGTATTAATACAGCAGGAATAGAAATTAAAACCATTATTCCAGCATTAGCACAGTATATAGAAAGCTATTTTAAATTTAAAAAGGAATAACATAAAAAGGAGTAAAAAACATAACAATGAACATTCAATTATCAGAGCATTTTACCTATAAAAAATTAATAAAATTTACAATACCAACTATTATTATGATGATATTTACATCTATTTATGGAGTAGTAGATGGGATATTTGTTTCAAACTTTGTAGGAAGTAGCAGCTTTGCAGCAGTTAACTTAATTATGCCAGCACTAATGATTTTGGGTACAATAGGTTTTATGATTGGCACAGGAGGAAGTGCTTTAGTATCTAAAACCATTGGAGAAGGAGATAAGAAAAAGGCAAATGAGTATTTTTCAATGCTAATTTATTTAATTGTTATAGTAGGAGCCATACTTTCTATAATAGGAGTGGTATTAGTAGAGCCAATGGCTAAATTATTAGGTGCAGATGAAACAATACTTGCAGATTGTATTGTTTATGGCAGAACCTTAATTATATTTTTAGTTCCATTTGCTTTGCAAAACTGTTTTCAAAGTTTTTTAATTGTAGCAGAAAAACCAACCTTTGGTTTAATTATTTCTGTTATTGCAGGCGTTTGTAATATGACATTAGACTTTTTATTGATGTATGTATTTAAAATGGGAATATTTGGAGCAGCTTTAGCAACAGGAATTAGTCAAACTTTAGGATGTATTGTTCCAATTGTTTATTTTATTTGCAAAAACAATAGCCCATTAAGGTTAACAAAAGCTAAATTTGATGGAAAAGCTATTTTGCAAACTTGTGCCAATGGTTCATCAGAAATGTTAACTAATGTATCTATGTCATTAGTTAATATGTTATTTAATATGCAGCTTATGAAATATGCAGGAGCAGATGGCGTGGTTGCCTATGGAATTATTATGTATGTAGGTTTTATATTTATAGGAACATATTTGGGCTATTCTATTGGAACAGCACCAATTATAGGGTACCATTATGGTGCTAAAAATTATGATGAACTAAAAGGCTTACTGAAAAAAAGTTTTAAACTAATAGGAGTAACTTCTGCTGTAATGACTGTTTTAGCGCAAATATTATCTGGCGTACTTGCCTCTATATTTGTAAGCTATGATGCAGCTTTATTGGAAATG
Organism: uncultured Clostridium sp.; assembly: GCA_947647115.1. GTDB lineage: Bacteria > Bacillota > Clostridia > TANB77 > CAG-508 > CAG-273. The sequence goes on from CANSJB010000025.1 coordinate 8,993, forward strand.
ACCACAAATGCCATTAGATTATTTGCTTTATCTTATTTAATTAGTGGCTTTAATATTTTTAGCTCATCTTTCTTCACAGCATTAAATAATGGTGCAGTTTCAGCAGCTATCTCATTTTTAAGAACCATGGTATTTCAAGTAGCAATGATATTTATTTTACCACTTATTTGGGGCTTAAATGGTATTTGGCTTGCAGTAGTATTTGCAGAGGTATTATCTTTAATGGTAAGTATTATCTTTTTAATTAAGAATAGAAAAAAATATCAATATGCTTGAATAAAGCAAGAAATAATAAAAAATGTGAACAAAATGTGAAATTTAAAAATATCCTCTTGACAATTGCATAAAATGGGTATAAAGTATTAGCAGTCACGAAAGATGACTGCTAATTTTAATTAGGAAATGATACTAAAATAAGCAGCCATAGCATATAAATATAAAATAATAAAAAGAGGAGGAATTAGAAAATGTTAAAACCATTAGCAGACAGAATTATTGTAAAAATGTTAGAAAAAGAAGAAACAACCAAAAGTGGGCTTATTATAGCCAGTAAATCAGAAGAAAAATCACAAATTGCCCAAGTACTAAGAGTAGGGACAGGAATAGACAGTGAAGGCAAAAAAATTGAAATATGTGTAAAAGAAGGAGATAAAGTAGTATTAAGTCAATATGCAGGTACTACCATCAAATATGAAGGAGAAGACTTAATTATTGTAAAATATAGCGATATTTTAGCAGTAGTAGAGTAAATTAAAGATAAATAGTAAGAATTAAGGAGGAAATGAAAATGTCAAAGGAAATTAAATTTGGAGAAGATGCTAGAAAAAATTTATTAAATGGTATTAATAAATTAGCAGATACTGTAAAAGTAACATTAGGACCAAAGGGAAGAAATGTAGTATTGGACAAAAAATTTGGAGCACCATTAATTACCAATGATGGGGTTACTATTGCAAAGGAAATAGAATTAGACAACCCATTTGAAAATATGGGAGCACAAATTGTAAAAGAAGTTTCTATAAAAACAAATGATGTAGCAGGAGATGGTACTACAACAGCTATGGTATTAGCACAAAATATGATTAAAGAAGGAGTAAAAAATGTAGCAGCAGGTGGAGACCCAATGGCAATAAAAAGAGGAATGGATAAAGCTTCACAAGCTGCGATTGATGGCTTAAAAAAACAAAGTGTACCAGTTAATGGCAAAGAAGATATTGCAAGAGTAGCAAGTATTTCAGCAGACAATAAAGAAGTAGGAGAGCTAATTTCAAATGCTATGGAGAAAGTTTCAAAAGATGGTGTTATTACCATTGAAGAATCAAAAACCTCTCAAACAGAACTAAATGTAGTAGAAGGAATGCAATTTGATAAAGGCTATGTATCTCCTTATATGGTAACAGATACAGAAAAAATGGAAGCAATTATAGATAACCCATATATCTTAATTACAGATAAAAAAATAAGTAATATCCAAGAAATATTACCATTACTAGAAAATTTAATGCAACAATCAGGTAAATTAGTCATTATTTGTGATGATATAGAAGGAGAAGCTCTATCTACTTTAATTTTAAATAAACTAAGAGGTGTTATTAATGTAGTAGCAGTAAAAGCCCCAGGTTATGGAGATAAAAGAAAATTAATGTTAGAAGATATTGCTATTTTAACAGGTGGAGAAGTAATTACATCTGACTTAGGCTTAGAGTTAAAAGATACACAAATAGAACAACTAGGTAGAGCAAGACAAATTAAAGTACAAAAAGAAAATACCATTATTGTAGATGGTATGGGAGATAAAAATAAAATAGAGGCTAGAGTAACACAATTAAAGGCACAAATTGCAGAAGAAAAAAGCGAATTTGAAAAAGAAAACATGCAAGAACGTCTAGCTAAAATTGCAGGTGGAGTCGCTGTTATTGGTGTAGGTGCCGCAACAGAAGTGGAAATGAAAGACAGAAAATTAAGAATAGAAGATGCCCTATCTGCTACCAAAGCTGCAGTAGAAGAAGGTATTGTACCAGGTGGTGGAACAGCCTATATTGATATTATTCCAGAAGTTTCTAAAATAGTAGATAGTTTAGCAGGAGATGAAAAAATAGGAGGAAAAATCATAGTAAGAGCCCTAGAAGAACCAGCAAGACAAATAGCAACTAATGCTGGATTAGAGCCATCTGTTATTATAGAAAAAATCAAAAATAGCCCAGTAGGTGTAGGGTTTAATGCAGCAACACAAGAATATGTTGATATGAAAAAAGAAGGAATTGTAGATCCAACAAAAGTATCTAGAAGTGCCCTTCAAAACGCAGTATCAATTGCCTCTATGATATTAACTACAGAAAGTATTGTAACAGATAAAAAAGAACAAGATAGCTGTAAATGTGGTCATGACGAAAGCCAAATGCCAGCAGGTATGGATGGAATGTATTAATAAATAGATAACAGCAACAGACTTAATCTAATAAATACCTTAGATTAAGTCTGTTATTTTGATATAATAAAAGTAAAATAGAGGTAGTATTATGAATAAAAACTATGTAGTAATTATGTTATTTAATAAACAAGGTAATAAAATATTGTTAGTAAAAAGAAATAAAAAGCCTTATCCAAATTGTTGGAACGGAATTGGTGGAAAAATAGAAGAAAATGAAACACCAATAGAGGCTGCCAAAAGAGAATGTAAGGAAGAAACTAATATTTGTCTAAATAACCCCAAACTTTTAGTAACATATCAATATCCAGAATCTAACATAAGAAACAGTAATACAACATTAAATGTATTATATGATTTTGTAGAAGAAGTTAATGTTAAGGATAATGAAGAAGGGCATTACGAATGGAAAAATATTGATTTTGTTATGGATATTTATCATAAAGAAATAGCAGGGCTATCCAATCTAAACCAATTTGTTAAAGAAATATTAGATTTAGAAAATATTAAAAAGTTTTATGATAAATGAGGTGGTTTTTTATGAGCGATAGGAATATAACAATTGTATTAGATGGACAAGCAGGAAGTTGTGGAAAAGGTAAAATTTGTGGTTATCTAGCTAAAAATGATAACTTTTCTATGGCTACTAATAATTGGTCTAGTAATGCAGGGCACACTTATGTAAGTGATAAAGAAGAAAAAATTATAGTTAGCCACTTACCTATGGCAATGCTAAATTTAAGTTGTAAATTGCTTTTAAATGCAGGCTCTATCATTACACCAGAAATCTTATTAGAGGAAATAACAAAATATAAAAAAATAATAGGGAATAGAAAAATATATATTAACCCAAGAGCCATGATTATTTTAGAAAAACATCGCAGGGAAGAAAAAAGAATCATTAAAAGTGGCTCAACATTTAAAGGATGTGGTGTTGCACAAGCTGAAAAAATCGTAAGAAACCCAGGTGTTATTTTAGCAAAAGACTATTTTAATAACCCAAAAAATAATGTAGATGGTATCATTGAAATAGCAGATACTGCAAAAATGTTAAATAATTGTAAGCAAAATATTTTAATAGAAGGTGCACAAGGTCAAGATTTAGATATAAATTATGGACTGGATTATCCCCATACTACAAGTCGAATGTGTAGTGCCAGCCAATTAATGGCAGATAGCGGATGTAGCCCTTTCAAAGTAAAAGATATTTATATGATTATAAGACCATATCCAATAAGAATTAGCAATAAAACTAATATTGGTGAAGATATTTATAGTGGAGATTATGCGGAAAGTAAAGAAATCACATGGGAAGAAGTAAAAAAAAGATGTGGTTGTAACATTCATTTAGAAGAATATACCACTGTAACTAAAAAAGTTAGAAGAGTTTTTGAAATGAATTGGGAGAGGCTAAAATATAATGTAATGATTAATAAACCAACTCAAATTGTTTTGAATTTTGCACAATATATTGATTGGAAAGCATATAAGTGCAAAAATTATCAGCTACTTCCTAAAAAAGTAATAGAATTTATAAAAGAGATTGAAAATCAAACCAATACACCAGTTACCATGATAGGTACAGGAGAGTGTGAAAGTGATATTATTGATTTAAGAAAATCATACTTTACATTCCTGCATTAGCAGAGTATAATGTAGAAAGTATAGTAAATAAATGAACCATCAGTAAGGAAGGAATAAAGCAAAACATGGAACCAAAAACAGTAGCTTTTTGCACATTACGGTTGCAAAGTAAACCAATATGAAACAAATGCTATGATGCAAAATATGATAAAAGCAGGATATACAATAGTAGAATTTGATAAAAAAGCAGATGTATATATTATTAATACTTGTACAGTGACTAATATGGCAGACAAAAAATCAAGGCAAATGTTAAGAAGAGTAAAAGAAATAAACCCCAATAGTATTTTGATTACAGTACGGTTGCTATGCACAAGTAGCAGCACAGGAACTAAAAAGGATACCAGAAATTGACTTAATATTAGGGGTAGATGAAAAAAAGAATGTAGTACAATATATAGAAGAAAAACAATATGAAAAAAACAAAGTAGAAGTATCAGATGTTTCGAAAGAACATAACTTTGTAGATTTTGGAACAATTACCCATACAGAAAAAACAAGGGCAGTGATTAAAGTGCAAGATGGTTGTAATCAGTTTTGCTCTTATTGCATTATACCTTATGCTAGAGGTAGAATTAGAAGTAGAAAACCACAAAGTGTTTTGAAAGAAATTAACCAGATTGCTCAAAATGGTATTAAAGAAGTAGTAATTACTGGAATTCATGTAGCTTCTTATGGAAATGATTTTAAGGAAGAACAACTATTAGAAATAAAGGACTTTTTACAAGAAAATGATATTTGCAAAAATAGTGAAAAAGAGGAATATAAGCTAATAGATTTATTAGAAGCAATACACAAAATACCGCAAATACAAAGAATAAGGCTCGGCTCACTAGAACCTACTTTAATTACAAAAGAATTTGTACAAAGACTTAGCAAATTACCTAAAATATGTGACCAATTTCATTTATCTTTGCAAAGTGGTTGTAATCAAACATTAAAAAGAATGAATAGAAAATATACAGTAGAGCAATTTGAAGAAGCTACTAAATTATTAAGAAATTCTTTTAAACAAGTACATTTAACAACAGATATTATTGTAGGTTTTCCAGGAGAAACCGAAGAAGAATTTGAAAAGACCTATGAATTTTTAAACCAAATAGGCTTTTATAAAATGCACATTTTTAAATATTCACCAAGAAAAGGGACTGTTGCAGCAACCATGCCAAATCAAATAGATGGCAACAAAAAAGAACAAAGAAGTAATAGGCTATTAGAACTTTCAAACAAAAATGAGGAAACTTACCAAAAACAATATATAGGAAAACAAGTAGAAGTACTACTAGAAGAAAGAGAAGGCAGCTATTTAAAAGGTCACACCACCAATTATATGGTAGCTAAAGTAGAAACAGAGAAACACTTAGAAAATACAGTGCAAAAAATAAAGGTGGAAACAGTAGAAAATATTGAGTTAATAGGAAAGTTGTTATAAGTAAAAGCCGTTATATCAAGTATTATGTGGAAAAATGCAACAGAAGAAAATGAAATAGATGATAATCCACCTATTGGTATAATTCTTACAAGAAATAATAATGAACTGGTTGTAGAATAGGCAACCTATAATATGGATACAAATTTGTTCGTTTCAAAATATGAATTATACCTACCAAATAAAGAAGAACTAAAAAAATTAGTTGATAAGATAATAAATGAAGATAAATAATTGAAATATAAGTAATTATGGAGGTAAAGTATGTCAGAAGAATATAATACTTTAGAATATTATAATAAAAATGCAAAAATATATTGTGAACAAACATTAGTTGGTGATTTGAAAGAAAATTACGATAGATTTTTAAAACAATTGCAACCTAATGCATATATTTTGGATTTTGGATGTGGTTCAGGAAGAGATAGTAAATATTTTATAGATAATGGTTACAAAGTTAAAGCAATAGATGGCTCAGAAGAAATGTGCAAGTTGGCTAAACAATATATAAGTCAAGATGTAAATTGTATGAAATTTGAAGAACTAAATGATGTAGAGGCTTATGATGGTATATGGGCTTGCTCTTCAATACTTCATGTAGAAAAAAATAATTTGTTGGATGTGCTTATTAAAATGATAAATGCCTTAAAAACGAATGGAATAATCTATACTTCTTTCAAAATAGGAACAGGATATGAAATAAAGGAAAATAAATATTACAATTACTTAACAAAAGATGAAATGATTCAAATATTAGATAAGACAAGGAAGAATGTTAAACTTATTGATTATTTTGAAACTATTCCAAGTACGAAGAGAAAAGCCCAAAATACAATTTGGGGTAATTTTATTATAAAAAAATTTGAATAACTATAAAATAATAAATAAAGTTATACAAAAAAGTTACTTTTTTACATATTATAAATTTGTTACCCACCACATAGTTTTCATTAGGTCTTATGAAAGGGGAGAATAAATGTAGAAAAATGATAAAACAAAGGAGAAGAGCTGGAATGATAGATACTAAAGGGATTACATTGATAGCATTAATTGTTACAATCGTAGTTTTGTTAATTTTAGCAGGCATTACCTTAAACTTATTACTGGGCGAAAACAGCATTTTAAAAACTGCGAAAGATGCCCAAATAGCACAAAAACTAGCAGAGATAGAAGATGAGGCAAACTTAATATATACTGGTATAAAAATAGAACAACATAAGAATAAACCAGAAGTAACTCCAACTATTTCATTAGAAGAAGTGATAGCAAAATTAAAACCAAGTGATGAATAAAAAATAGAAAAGATACAAGCTGAGGGAAATGT
>CANSJB010000026.1 GCA_947647115.1 uncultured Clostridium sp.
CTATAATCAATATCTTGTTATTTACTTTTTTTATAATATTTATTATTAAGCTATATGCATCATATATTTGACCATCAAAAAATATTCTCTGTTTAATATTTTCTTCTAATTGAAGTTGATTAAAGACTTCATCAAATTTTTTATCATGTTCTAATAATTTATGTTCTACACTAGTTAGTCTTTCAAATCTTTTACAATTTTTATTTTTCGTGGTATGGGGTGTAAACCCAAAAACCATCATAATTATTTCTAGTTAGTCTGTTTTTTTAATAGCAACTATTGTTTCAATTTTGTGTGATTTAATGTCTTTTATTAATCTTTGCATTTCTGGTCGCACATTAGGTCTTTTCCAGAATGACCTACATCATTGTACACATTAAAAAAATGAAAAAACTTACAAAACCATTTATAAGTTCGTAAGTTGTAATAAGTTGGAGCAGGTAGCGGGAATCATTCGTTGTGCACCACCTATAAGAATAGAAAAATTACACAAAATTATCCTTATTCCAACAGTTTAAATATTTCCTACTCTCATTATGAGTTTATCATAGGCATACAAATGTCCGTCAAGGCTAAAATGCACATTACTAAAATACTACTTATTTTATAAATAACACTATTCTAGTTTGTGCTTTTATCCAAAGTATATCACAAAGTTACCGTAATAACCTTGACGGACATTTTAGCCTATGTTTCCTTTTCTCTAAGAGTAGATAGAAATATTGTAACTACTTAATTTTTACAATAAATCTTTTATATCTACATTCAAAGTATCTGCAATATCGAATAAAACTTCTAAAGACATTTTCTTCACATAATTAGGTGCTTCAATTTGTGTAATATATCCATAGCTAATACCAACAGCATTTGCTAAATCTTCTTGTGTCATTTGTCTTTGTTTACGATATTTGGCTATTTTTATACCTATGCTTTTATATTTTTCTCCATGTTTCAAATTCACTTTTCATCACCAAATAAATTGTAAACGAATTTTTTGAATTTATACTTCAACAAATAGTTAGAGTATGATATATTATTTTTATATCAAATGAAAGGAGAAATCATCATGGAAAAAAATGTTGTTTTAGAAATACTAAAATCTACGGAAAATCTTTTACATTGCAATGATATTGCTTCGGCAAAAGAATATGTAAGGCTTGAGATAGACAACCTAGAAGGTACTACACCTCAAAAGTGTAAAATGCCTTTCAAAAAATCAGCTTTTTACTATTGTGATAAGTGTCTAAATAAAAACTGTCCTGACAATAAAAAATAAGAAAGTAGCTAGCATATAATTAGCTACTCTCATTGTTTATAAATCTTTTCTTCTTTTTATTTATTTCTTTTTCTAATGTAGAATTATCTTTTTGGCTCTTATCTTCTAAATATCCCTTTACTTCTAAAAATGACTTTGCTATCCCACTATCTCCATTTAATGCTGCAATAGTTGTTAATATCCCACTACATTGAGCAATTAACCTCTCTTTATCACCCTTTATTATTCTTTTCCTTATAGTTGGAATTCCTTCATAATCGAAATCAGCCTCTTGAATTACTTTCCACTTCTTATTTGTTTTCCAACGTGATTTGTTACTATCTTTACTTGTTTTTTTCATTACAAGCCATTTTTGCGTCAAATATGCCCATATATTTATTAAGTTCTTGCTTAAATTTTCGATATTTATAATTTCTAATTCTTTTAGTACCTTTTTACGTAATTGAAATTCAATTCTCCATACTGTTGTATCTCCTAGCCAACAAACTTCTTTCCATATATCTTCAAACCATGTTTTATTAGAATTTTTTATTTCTAAAGTCTTATTATATATTCTACAAGATAAGTTCCCACCCTTTCCAATAACAAAGCCAGAAAAATTTTTTCCAACTTGATAAATATCGTCTACATATTTTTGTTCTATTTTCTTAGCTTTTGTAAATAAATTCTTTACATCTTTTTCTTCAAAGTTCACTTCGTCAGTATCTAAACAAATATCTACTCGACCTACTTTAACATTAGCTATCTGTGCATTAAAATCTTCAAACCATTTCATGAATATATTATAAGCATTTTCATATCCATATTCCCATAAAAATGCAGAAAAAAACCTCACATATATTGGCGGTGTATTACTAAGTCTTTTGCTCATAAAACATATAGAAACTTCTTTATTCTCTATCTTATATCCATAATATCCTTGTCCTTTTGGATTAACCTCAAAATTAGACCCATTAATTTCTATTACTTCCTTTTTCATATTTATTTGTGACAAATTTTTTGCCTCACTTATTTGTGTTAATAAATTAAAAAAATGTTCTTTATAATTTACTATATCAATACCTATTTCTAAAGTATCTATTCCACTTATTTTCAAGCTTCTATCTCCTTTCTTTTATGTATTTATAGCCCAAGATGTTATAAGTGCCTTGGGCTTGTCGGACATAAAGTCCGACACAAGCCATAAATGCTCCAATATAACACATTTTTAGTGCCTTATCCTTTATTACTCAATACTCTATATACAATACTTGCAATCAACTCTATCCTTTTTGAGTTTAACTTCTCTAAAAAAACTTTGTCATAAGTTTTTACAATTATTAAAGGGTCATTATTTTTCACACCTCCTTCCATATTGTTTCTCCTTTCAGTCATTTTCTATATGACTATTTTAGTCATATTTCGAAAATATGTCAATATGATTTGTCATTTTTGTGTTGACTTTAAATTCATTATATGCTATTCTAGTTATATCAATCAAAAAGGAGTGAAAAAAATTATGTCTTATTCTGAATTTTTATCAAAAGCAATAAAAGAAGTGGGGTATTCACAAAATCAAATATGTATGCAAGCCAAAAGCAAATATAATGTAGATATTGCCCCTTCTTATATTAGCAAGTTACAATCTGGGAAAAAAATTGCCTCTAATGAAATAAACGAGGCTATTGCCAAAGTATGCAAAATTGACCCTAAAGACTTACAATTTGAAGCAGATTTTGAAAGAGCACCTCAAAGTGTTCAAAAATCTATCTACGAAATGATTAATATTCTAAAAAAATTATTTGCTTCTACTGAACAATTCAAATTATTAGTTCCTGCATTAAATTCTTTATCTACTAGACAATTTGTAGAACTTATGGCACAAAGTGATTTTTCTAATTTTGGTATAGAAGAATTTGACCCATTTAATAAAGATATGACTAGTCAAAAAATGTTAAAAGAAAGTGATATTATTAACAATATGTCAATGGAAATTTCTATGAATTATAAAATGAATGACGGCTCTATGTTCCCACTTATTCCAGAAGGTGCAAAATTGACATTGGAAAAAACTACAGAATTGAAAAATGGCGATATTGTACTTATCGAAGACGAAAATAACAAATTATTTGTGCGATTTTATACTAAAGTAGAAAATACTATTTCTTTAATTCCTATGAATAGAAATTTTGATACATTTGAATTTGACGAAGAAAAAATGTTACTTCGTGCTATTGTATCTGGATACATAGTAACACTTTAAAAGGAGATGTTAAATAATGCAAACCGCTTTTTCATATGCTCGTGTTAGTTCTAAAGAGCAAGAAGAAAAAAAAAATTCAATACCTGAGCAATTTAATAGAAATGATAGATATGCAAATGAAAACAATATTAAAATCACTAAACGTTTTTTTGATAGTGATTCTGCTTTTCACGACGAAAATAGAACAGACTTTGATAAAATGATACAATTAGCTTTAGTTGAAAGACCAAGCTATATTATATTAGACGATTCTAGTAGATTTGCCAGAACACGTCAAGTTGCCATTGAAACGAAGGCTCTTTTGCGTTCTTATGGAATTGATATTCGTTATGCAAGCGAACCCAATATTGACATAAACTCAGTTGCTGGCTTTTGGTTAGAAGGTATTCAAGAAATAAAAAACGAAGCCACTAGTAGAGAAATAGCTTTTCATACAAAAAAAGGTATGACTGGAAATTTAGGTCAAAGAGATACTAAAACTGGTTGGTGTTATAAAAATGGTGGTAAAGCACCCTACGGCTATCAAAGAGAAGTTTTATATCGAGGTATTAACCAAAAAGGAAAACCTATTTACAAAACTATATGGCAGTTAGACCCTATTACTTCCCCTATTCTTAGAACCATAATTGTAGATTTATATACTAGTAAAGAAATGTCTTATCAAGGTATTAGAGATTATTTGAATAATAAAGGAATTAAAAATTCTAATAGTGGTTTATGGTCTATTTCTACAATAAAGTCTATGCTATCAGAAGACAGACTTGAAGAATATGCAGGAATCGCCATATGGAATAAAACTAACAAAAAAGTTAAAGGTATAAAATATAACCCAAAGTCGGAATGGGTTATTTGCGATAACGCTCATCCTGCTATTATTACTCAAGAAGAATTACAAAATGCTTTAATTAGAAAAGAAAAAACCAAAAATAATCATTCTGCACCTAAGAGTACTACTGATTACCTATTAACAGGTTGTAACATAAATGGTGAATTTCTTTTTACTTGTTCTCATTGTGGTGGACATATTATTGGTTGTTCTACTGGAAAAAAACATATTAAGCAATATAGTTGCAGCTCTAATAGACATAAAGGAAATTGTGCTTGTCAAAATAATTGGAAAATTGATAAAGACTGGTTAGAAAATAAAGTTTTAGAATTAATCGAAGATAATTATTTTTGTGATAAAGAAGCTGAAAAAACGATTGATATTTTATATCAATCACTCTCTAATATTGATACCACTTATCAAATTGAAATTAAAAATATTCAAAAGCAAATAAATATAAAAGATACACAAATTCAAAATTTATTACAAGGAATAAAAAATGGCTTAAATAGTGAAATAGCAATTCAAGAAATCAACAACCTAAAAGAAGAAATTGAAAAAGATAAGCAAAATTTAAATAACATTAAATCTCTCCAAGAAAACCAACCACACGTTGAAAAAGAGGATATTGCAAAATATTTTTATAGTATTCATAATACATTTTCTATTGCAAATATCCAAGAAAAAAGAGAGTTATTGAAAACTTTCGTCTACAATATCTCTCTAAACTCTCTTGAACACCACATTGAGATAACCCTTTGTTATCAGTGGTGCCCAGCTGTGGAGCAGGTAGCGGGAATCGAACCCGCATAGCCAGCTTGGAAGGCTGGAATTCTACCATTGAACTACACCTGCATTTGTATGAACAAATATTATTATAAATGTTTATTTCAATTTTGTCAATCGTTTTTATGAATTTTTTTCATTTTTTTACATATACTTAAATACAATCTACTATTTTTAGGCTACTACTTCTCTAAAATTCTAGATTGTACATATTTATTTTAAGGATATTTTAAAATATGAAATTTGTGTTAGATTATTTAAAAGGTATTTTAATTGGTAGTGGTGCTATTTTACCTGGTATTAGTAGTGGTGTATTTTGCGTTATTTTTGGCATTTACGAAAAGCTTATTAACAGTGTTTTAAATTTGTTTCATGACTTTAAAAAGAATTTTATTTTTTTATTACCTATTGTATTAGGTGGTATAACTGGCGTTTTATTAGTTGGCAAATTATTAAATTACCTATTTACTTATTATCCTATGCCAACCAAATTTTGTTTTATTGGCTTAATTTTGGGCAGCTTGCCTATATTATTTAAGAATGCTAACCGTTCTAAAGGTTTTCGTTTACATTATATGATTTTTTTATTAGCTGCATTCTTTCTTGGTATACTTACTATAAAGCTAGAGTCTGTTGTGCCTCAAATAATAAACTTAGAAGTTTCTGAAAGCTATTTTATGTATTTTGTTTTGGCTGGCTTTATTATGTCCATCGGCATTGTAGTACCTGGTGTTAGCAGCAGTGTTATTTTAATGACATTGGGTGTATATAGTATTTATTTAAATGCTATTTCTACTGTTAACTTTTCTATCCTATTGCCGATGGGAATTGGCTTAGTTATTGGCTCTTTACTATTTTTAAAAGTAATTCAATTTTTATTTAAACATTACTATACGCAAACATTTTACATGATTATTGGCTTTGTACTAGGCTCTACCTTAGTTCTTTATCCTGGTTTTAGCTTTACTTTAGAGGGCGCTGTTTCTATTTTATTATTTGTTCTTGGTTTTGGTATTGGGCTAAAATTTGAAAATCAAGCAAAGGAGACATAAAATTAATTTTTCTGTCTTCTTAAAATCCATCCTGTTTCTACTGGTATAGGAATATTCATTAGTACAGTTTGTCCTTGTTTACCTGGATTTATAGTTGCAATTCGTTCATTTGTCTCTGAGTCCCATAAGTTTTCTATTTTAAAACTAACTGGCTCTATTTTTTGTGGAATTAAGATTTCCATTGTATCTCCTACTGTTAATTTATTTCTAATTTCAACTAACCATTTATCTTGTATTTTTTCTAGTACTTGCCCACCAAATTCATAATTAGGGTTATATTGTTTTCCTTCATATTCTTGAAAGTCTTTGTTATTTCTGTCATTAAAGTAAAAGGTTGTTAGCCCTCTGGTTTTTGTTTTTTCTAATTCTTTTAAGTATTTGGTATAATCATACTTATTTGGCTCTTGTATATAACTATCTATGGCATTTCGATAAGCGTTTACGACAGAAGCTAAATAATATTGTGTTTTTAACCTTCCTTCTATTTTTAGGCTATCGATTCCCATTTCTATAATTTCTGGTATTTCTTTTATTAAACACAAATCTTTTGAGGAAAATATATATGTTCCTTGCTCATCATGTTCTACTGGCATTAAGTTTCCTGGCTTGTTGTGTTCTTCTACATACACATTGTATGCCCATCTACAACTTTGTGCGCAATCACCTAAGTTGGCACTTCTACTTGCTAAAAAGTCACTCAAAAAACATCTTCCTGAGTAGCCAAAGCATATAGCACCATGTATAAACATTTCTACTTCTAAATTTTGGTTTTTATTTTGCATGATTTCTTTTATTTGTTCTTTATTTAATTCTCTTGCTAAAATCACTCTACTAGCTCCATTTTTTTGCCAGAAGTCTGCACTATGATAACTTACAATATTTGCTTGTGTGCTAATATGGATAGGTACATCTGGTGCATATTGTTTTAGAATTTGTATAACGCCACCATCTGATGCAATAATGGCATCTACTTTTAGTTTATTTAGCATTTGAGCTTGTTTTTTTATTTCTTCATAATAGCTGTCCCATGCATATATATTAATGGTCGCATATACTTTTTTGCCAATGCTATGTGCATATTCAATAGTTCTAGCTAAGTCATCATTGTTTACCTCTGCTCTACTTCTTAGTGAAAGTGCTCCTGTTCCACAGTATACAGCATCTGCTCCATATAAAAAAGCAGTTTTTGCTTTTTCAAAAGACCCTGCTGGTGCTAATAATTCTGGTTTTGCTTTTTGCTTCATTTTTCTCTCTCCATTTTTTATTTAATCTATTTCCCATTATACATCAAACTCTCATTTTTGTCGAGCTTTACTTTTTGCCAAAAATCTGATATGATATAGATAATTTAAGGGGGATTTTGTTAATAATGAGTACAGGAATGGAGTTAATGGTAATAAATCAACCTAAGAAAAGTAGAATAAAATTAAATAGAGTTCAAACTTTTATCTTATACTTTTTTCTATTTGCCTTTTTAGGATGGCTTATGGAAACACTTTATGCTGTTTTTACTTTGGGACATTTTGTAAAAAGAGGTTTCTTATATGGCCCTATTTGCCCTATTTATGGCTTTGGCGCTTTATTATTAATTTTGTTTTTAGGAAAATACAAAAGAAATAATTTAAAGTTATTTGTTTATGCTGCTGTTGTTTTTTCTGTATTTGAATATATTGTTAGTTATTGTTTAGATGCCTTGTTTTCTATGTATTGGTGGGACTATACCAATGAGTTTTTTAATTTAAATGGACGTATTAGCATTTTTTACTCTTTTGCTTGGGGTATTATTGCAATTGTATTTATTAATCATATTTATCCTTTTTTAAAAAAGAAGATTAATCTATGCTTGTCTAAAATTCCATATCTACTTCAATCTACTTTTATATATTTACTTTGTGGAATTTGGTTACTTGATACTATTTTATCTTTTATTAGATACTTAACATAATTTAGATTTATGTCATACCTTGACTACAAGCCTAATTCATGGTATAATAAGACTATAATTTTTAGTTTTCCTATCTATTATTACAGAAAGGAGTACCTATGGAAAAGATTGGTTTTGACTTGGTATATTCTGCTTTCAAGTCAGATATCCATTCCGCCCTTGAGCCTGAATTTAACCTGGCTCGGAGATTATGGGGCTGCAGCAATAAAAAACTGATTTTCTACGGTTTAAGAAGTCCCAAAACACTTGCAGACCTATGTAAGAAGGCTACTATATCCATCATTCAAAACAATGCCGAAACCACTGTGTTGGAAGATGTGAACATGAACCTTCCTTTCCTATTTTTACTGGATACAGATGGTTTGTATGCAATGGGATATTCTATGCCGCCAACCTAAACTTTTTTAGTACAACCAATACTTATTCCAAATGTAGCGTAAAACAGAGCTAACTTAAGATATTTTATCTTAAAGTTAGCTCTGCTTTTTTCATTACTTTGGTAATTGCAAGTCCATCTCCTACTTCCAAAATTTGAGTTTCTAAGTTTGGGTTATTTGTAATTTGTGCAATATATTCTCTTAAATTTCTAACTGCTGTACGTTGTTTATGTTTGTTATAATCACTCATAACATATCCTTTATATAATACGTTATCTGCAATAATTATTCCATTTTCCCTACTCATTCTAAGTGCTTCTTTTAGAAAAAATGGATATTTTCCTTTTGCTGCATCAATAAATATGACATCATATTCTTGTTTTAAAGTAGGTAAAATTTCTACAGCATCTCCTTCATAAATATTAATTTTTTCCTTCACCTGTGCTTTTTGTATATTTATTCTAGCTTGCTCTGCCCTTTGCTGGTCTCTTTCTATGGTATCTAAAATTCCATTTTCATTTAAATACTCTGAAAAGCAGATGGCTGAATAACCAACTGCTGTTCCTATTTCTAATATTTTATTTGGCTTTATTTCTTTTAAAATTTGAGCAACCACTTTTAGAGTATCATCCATAATAATAGGTATGTTTTGCTCTAATGCTTCTTTTTTTATTTTCTCTAATTCTTGCTTGTTCATCTTTTCCCCTTGTAGTTTTTATGCTAAATCTATTTTATCTTTGCTCTTCTTCTAACTTTTTTTGTCTATCTGTTATCCATTTTATAGCATATGTATTAGGATTTTCCTTATTTATTTCTTGCTTGTATAATCTTTTTAAAACCGTTTCTTCCTCTTGTCCTGTTTCTAACATCTGCTTTATCACTATTTTGGCTACTTTTTCTGCTGACGCTTTTGATTTTTCTTGCTGACCTTCAATCCATTCTTCAAAATATTCTGAAAAAGGTAAATATTCTGGCATGGAATTTAACATCTCTAAAATATTTTGTTTTGTGCTTCCCTTTCCTACCCATGTTCTAATTAAATTATGTATTTGCATCCTGATAAATGTATCATAACTTTTTAAGCTATTTTGAAATTCTCTTCTTTGTTTTTCAACAGCACTTATTGCCTTTCCTACTTGATAACCAGCTTTATACTCCTTAGCACATATACGTTTTGGTTTAGATGGCGTGGTTCCATCATTTACCATTAAATTTCTTTTCATATCTACACCTCTTAAAACAATTAGTCTGCCATGCTTCTTCTTGCCATTCTTTCTCTTGTTTTATTATCTAATATTTTCTTTCTTAAACGAATATTTTTTGGTGTCACTTCTACTAATTCATCTTCTGCTATAAATTCAATTGCTTTTTCTAATGACATTTGAATTGGTGGTACTAAGCGAAGTGCATCATCTGAGCCTGATGCTCTTGTGTTAGTTAAGTGTTTTTCTTTACATACATTAATAGAAATATCTTCATTTCTAGAGTTTACACCAACAATCATGCCTTCATATACATCCACACCTGCCCCTATTAAAAGCTCTCCTCTTTCTTGTGCATTATATAAACCATAGGTAATAGAAGTTCCTTGCTCAAAAGCTACCAATACACCCCTTGTTCTAGATTGAATCTCGCCTTTATATGCTTCATAGCATTCGAAAATACTATTCATGGTACCTTCTCCTTTTGTATCTGTTAAAAACTCTGTACGGTATCCTATTAAGCCTCTGGCTGGTATTCTAAATTCTACTTTAGTATGTCCACTTTCTGCTGGTTCCATATTAAGCATTTCTGCTTTTCTTCTTCCTAATTTTTCTATTACATTTCCAATACAGTCATCTGGAACATTTACTACAAGTCTTTCTATTGGTTCTGATTTTACACCATCTATTTCTTTTATAATAACTTTTGGTCGAGATACTAAAAGCTCAAAGCCTTCTCTTCTCATTGTTTCAATTAAAACTGATAAATGCAATTCTCCACGTCCACATACTTCAAAGCTATCTGGGGTATCGGTTTCTTTTACACGCAAACTTACATTTCTTTCCAATTCTTTAAATAACCTATCTCTAATATGTCTTGATGTTACAAATTGCCCTTCTTTTCCTGCAAAAGGACCATTATTAACACTAAATGTCATAGATACGGTTGGCTCATCAATATCAACGAAATCTATTTTTTCTGGATGGTTACTATCACAAATGGTTTCTCCTATATTAATATCTGGAATACCAGAAACACATACAATATCTCCAGCAGATACTTCTTCTACTTCTGTCCTTTTTAACCCTTGGTAAGTAAATAATTTTGCAATTTTTCCTTGCATAATTTTATCATCTTTTTTGCAAACAGCAACTCCAGTATTACTAGTAATTGTTCCACGTTCTACCCTACCTACTGCAATTCTACCTAAATATTCATCATAATCAATGTTAGATACTAATAACTGCATCGTACCATCCATGTCACATTTTGGTGCTTGAATATTTTTAATAATGGTATCAAAAATGCAAGTAACATTATCTGTTTCTTCTGTTAAATTCATTTTAGCTATCCCATTTTTAGCAGAAGCATAAATCACTGGAAAGTCTAATTGTTCATCATTAGCATTAAGCTCAATGAATAGCTCTAATACTTGATCTACTACTTTTAGTGGGTTTGCCCCTGGTCTATCTATTTTATTAATAACTACAATTGGTTTTAAATTTAGTGCTAATGACTTTTTTAAAACTTCTCTTGTTTGTGGCATTGGCCCTTCAAAAGCATCTACTAATAAAAGTACACCATCTACCATTTTTAAAACACGTTCTACTTCTCCTCCAAAGTCTGCGTGCCCTGGTGTATCTACAATATTAATTTTGATACCATCATACATAACAGATGTATTTTTAGAAAGAATGGTAATTCCTCTTTCTTTTTCAATATCTCCTGAGTCCATAATTCTTTCTGATACTTGTTCATTTTCTCTAAATACATGACTTTGCCTTAAAAGTGCATCTACTAAAGTTGTTTTTCCGTGGTCAACGTGTGCAATAATTGCAATATTTCTTATTTTTTCGTTGTTCATTTTTTATTACCCCTTTTATCTATACTAGGAAGTTACTATCACACCATATATATAAGCATTCACTTGTCTTTTGAAATTTTTAAAAGACAACTTCATGCTTTTATTTTTGTTCTATATAACTTCTTTTATTTAAAAATTAGCATTATTATTATATGCTAAATTTCTTGTTTTGTCAACATAATAATGTTATCCATAATTTCTTTACTTACTTTGTCTAAAAGCTCTTTTTCTGGCTTATTTGTTTGATAATTGCTAAAGTCTAATGGTTTTCCATAATTGAGTTTCACTTTATGAAATGGTTTCATATCGCCTTGAATACCAACAGGTATGACGGGAACTCCCGTTCTTAATGCCATAAAAGCTGCTCCATTTTGCGCTTTTCCATTTTTTTCTAAGCCATTTCTAGTTCCTTCTGGAAATAGCATTAATATTTGACCTTCTTTTAAGATTTTAATAGAAAATTTCATAGATTCTATGTCCATCTTCCCTCTTTTTACAGG
The DNA here is from genome assembly GCA_947647115.1 of uncultured Clostridium sp. Classification (GTDB taxonomy): domain Bacteria; phylum Bacillota; class Clostridia; order TANB77; family CAG-508; genus CAG-273. The sequence goes on from CANSJB010000026.1 coordinate 12,072, forward strand.
AAACACACAACATTTTTTAGCAAACCATTTAATAAAATTATTTTTAAATAGTTCTGCTTTTGCCATTACATACATTTTTCTTTTTGTGGAGGCTACTAATATTGGTGGGTCCCAGTTAGAACCATGGTTTGCGCACATGATGTAAGCACCTTCTTTGGGTACATTTTCTTCTCCAATTTTTTTGACTCTAAATATGATAAAATTAAAAATACGTATTAACATTACTATTATTTTTCTGACCATTTTTTGTTCTCCTTATTTCCTTTTATTAAACCTTAGCTTTGCTTTTTCTACTGATTAGCATCACAATAAATTCCTTATTAGAATAAATACTGTATAGCAGAACACATACAGCAACTACTACATTAAGCCACATAATTTTGTTGTGATAGTAGGAAAACAAAGTAATAACAAGAATTATTATGTTCATTATCATATTATTTTCCTTTAATTTTATCACTTTGCCAAGCTTATTCTTCCTAAGAATGTATACTGTAAAGGTAGCAATGAGTGTTGAGATTGCTGCTGCCCAAATTCCTATAAATTTTATTAGTAAAATGTTGACTACTAAATTAATAATAGCAGAGATAATAGTTGTATTTCCCATTATCTTGGTATCTTTATAAGCAGAAAATATCCCTCCATAAAATCCTGAAATATTACTATAATACATAGCCATTACCAGAATTGGTATATACAAGTATGCTTCTGTAAATTCGTTTTTAATTAAAGCAGGAAAGACAAACGGCATAAATGCTACCATTACAAGCATTATAGCATATAAAAATTTTTTTAACATTTGGTATATTTTATTATAAAACTCTACTGAGTCTTCATCATTTACAACCTTAGCTGCTGATTCTTTCCAAGCAGTATAAAAAAAATTATATACAGTATCCATTACATTAGGAAATTTATATGACATAGAATATACACCATTTGCCGCTGTACCTAATACATTTGATATTACAATTCTATCTGACAGGTTAATAATAGCCCATGAAATGCTATTTGGTACTAATGGAATAGAATACCTCACCATTTCTTTCATTTTTTGTCTATTAAAATTTTTAAAAGATATATATTGCAAAATATGAATTTTTATAAATACAATAACTGACACCAATATATTAGCAATAATAGCAGAATATAAAAGTCCATAGTATCCATATCTAAAATATACTATAAATATGATATTTAAGCCTATTATTAATATACTAGTAATAAAGTTTACAATCGAATACATCTTAATTTTTCCCATACCACGTATAATAGCATTTCTTACTCCTACAACAATACTAGAAATTAGATAAATAACAAAAATAGTAGTATCTTGTATTTTACATATATTCCCAATTATAAAAATTATAATAGAAAAAATAATAGAACTTACTACCACATAGCTTATTGTTTGTGATATGATAATCTTCTTCTGGCTATCATTTTGAGCATCAATTAAAAATCGAAACATGGACTCTTCCATCAGTAATGTAATAAATGGTAATAAAAATGTAGTTATTGTAATCATTAGGTCATAGATTCCATATTCATTAGTAGTTAATATAGATGTATAAATTGGTAACAAAATAATTGAAATTAGTTGTGTACTAAATTTACCTATTGCAATTATAATTGTATTAAATATTAAATCTTTTCCTCTATTCATTTTTTAGTTTCCTTTTATTTTCTCATATATATTTCTTACTAATTTATTTGCTTTTAGTTTTTGTTTCAAAGTTCTGGATTTTAAGTAGGCTTTTTGAAAACCACTCTTTTCATACATTTGAATAAATTTATGATAATTCTTTGGTCTAGTAGATGGCTTTCTTAGCTGAGTATTCCCATTTACCGCTTCTTGTATGGTTCTTTCTTCTAAATGCATCTGCTCTTTACAGTCTTTTATTAGTTGCATACCTTTTTTAGTAATTGGTAATAATACTGAAACTCCCTTATCTTTGTGTTCATAAAGCTTTGAATCTGCTTGTAGTCCCCAAAAATCTCCAATTGTTATATCAGAGCATCTTTTGTTTTGCGCATAAATACAATGATAACAGTTTTCTCTATAAAATAAAGATTCCATAAACCCTTTATAATAATAACTATCTTGCATTTGTTTAGACACTTTTAATTTGTTATGATGATATAACTTTAAAGTAAAACCTTCTTTTTCTGGATTTCTAAACACTATTTTATCTATCTTTTCTTTTGTATGCAAGTTGATTTCATCTTGTAAATATTTTTGTGATGGTACCCCATGACAAATTAAATCAATTGTTATTAAGTTTTCAAAATCTTTTTGTAAAAAATTTTTTAAGCCAGCCACTTGACAAGGAGTTCCAATAAATAAAACTTGTAATTCATTATTTAAATCTTCTTTTATCTTAGAAAAGGCATCATTAATATAGCAATGCACATACTTTGACCCTTTTAATTTATCTAAGTCTTGCTGCTTATCTACTCTAATAAAGCTAAACTTTCCATTTTCTATATTATTGGCACCATAAACTATTCCACCTTGCTTTAAAACATGTAAATAAAAAGTTGTTGCAGCCCCTCCTGATGTACTTTTCAATCTTATTTCTTCATTACTACTACACATAGCAAAAGCTGTTAATGGTTCTTTTAAAGTTATCTGATTATTTTGTGGACATATTTTTTGACACATTTTGCAATTAATACATTGTGTTTGATCAATATAAGGGTAAATATAGCCACACTTATCTTCTTTCATTTCAATACACTTTTTAGGGCATATATTACTACATGCAAAACATCCTGTGCATTTACTCTTTTCACAAATTTTATCTTGCAAGTGCCTCTCCTTCTTTCGTTATAGTATTTTAATATCTAAAGCTTCTTTCAAATATTTTGTACTCTTTTCTCTTTCTATTTCTATTGCTGCATTTGATTTTTCAAAATCAATTTGGTAAGCTTTTTGTATCTTCATTTCTAAATCTTTTTCATTAATAGACCTATTCATCAAGTTCATAGTTTGTAAAAGCGTACTTCTTCTATAATCTTTCTGTCCATTAATAGAAAAAAATGGCTTGTTAAAAATAATTGAAAATATAGTTGCATGAAAAGATGTTGTTAATACTAATTTTGAATAATATAGCAAATTTAAAAATTCAAGTGGTCCCACATTATATACTTGTTTAAAAGCTGAAAACAACTCATTTCTTCCATTGTATAGTGTAGTAATTACTGGCAGTTTTAACTTTTTAGCTATTTTTTTAACAATTGCTACATCTTCTTTTGTTGCTCCTAAAGAATAGTACAAAATATATTCCCCTTTTTGTATTTTTTCTTTAGCTATTAACTTTTCCCATTCTTTTTTTTCCAAAAGTATGGTTGGATCCATGTTAATTTGTGGTTTTTTACCAGTTAATTGATATATATTATTATAGCTTCCTTCTTCTCTAACTGATAATTGTTTATATTCTTCTATAT
>CANSJB010000027.1 GCA_947647115.1 uncultured Clostridium sp.
TATGGGTAAATATCAAAAGTGGTGTTTCCCACAAAAAGTTTATGCAATGAAATTTCAATAATTATTTGACAATATCAATGAATCTGTGTATAATAAATATAGGAAATGGAGAAACCACAAATATGGTTTTCCACGTTAATAGAAAAAAAACACATCTATAACGGTCAAATCACAGATGTGTTTTTTATTTATTCCTTATTTGTCCACTGTATAAATATAACTGTTAATAAGGCTACGTTTATGGTTGTTGAAATCATTAGTCCTATAAATAGAAACATTAGAAATTCTATCATAAACGCCACCTCACTTTCCCAGAGTTGACCTCTGTTATATGTAAAGTGGAAACCACATCTGCTTATTCTCATTTCCTATGCTAATTAGTATAGTATATTTCTACTTATTTGTCTAGTGTTTATGAACAAGTTTTTGTATTTTTTTGTCAAATATCTACATATTATAAACTAAAATTCATATATGAATTATCAATGTTGTCTTGGTTGATTCCAATATATAACAATGTTACTGATGGTGACGAATGATTAAATATTTCTTGCAATATTGCAACATCTTGATATTGCCTATAATGCCAATATCCAAATGTTTTTCATTGGGTTAACCTTAATAAGTCTGTTGTCATACATATAATTAAAATACACCCTTAAATTTCTTGTGTAATTATTAACTGTTGCAAGACTTACTTTCTTTCCAAAGTCTGTTCTATTCTGTGGTTTGTTACATTTTCTTGTTTCTTCATTTGACAGAACTGTGTATTTTCCTCTTTCCTTTGTGTTTTTCAAATATTCTTTTATGTCCTTTTCTTTTACTTGTTCTGTTTTTATAATACTGCTTTCGTTTTGCAAGTACCTTATAAATAATTTTAGTGTCTGGTCATAGCTTCGTATTGTCTTTTTTGCTAGTCCTTTGTAATCACAATTGTTTAAAAAATCGTCAACTTCAAAGTCAATTTTTTCTGGCATAATAAAAAACCCCCTATACTTGTTTTATTCACAAACAAATATTTGAGGTTTAGGCAATAAATTTTTCATATTCATTGCATTACTCTATTTTAATCTATTGCATTATTTGCCAATTTTTCACTTATTCTAGTGCAAACAGTGCAACCTATTTTAATCTATTGCTATTGGCATTTTCTTGTAAACCGCTTCTAGCAAGTCTTTTACTTTTCCTATGCACTCTTAAGTTCAAGTCTTAGCTTATCTGCTATCATTGCAATAAACTCACTGTTGGTAGGCTTTCCTTTTGCAGCTGACACTGTATAACCAAAAATGTTTTCTACTGTACCTTGCTCGCCTCTTCCCCATGCTACTTCTATCGCATGGCGGATAGCTCTTTCTACTCTTGATGGTGTAGTACGATATTTCCCTGCAATTTCTGGATAAAGTTGTTTTGTAATTTGATTAATTACTTCTGTATCCTTAATTACCATCATAATGGCTTCTCTTAAATATTGGTAACCTTTAATATGTGCTGGTACGCCTACTTCATGTATAATATTAGTTACTAAAGCTTCTAAACTTTCTTGGTTTTTCTTTTTATCTGGTGCAATATCAATATATTGTCCTTTAATCTCTCTACCTACAAAGCCATTTCTAAATTGTGCTGGTTGGTATGTCTTAAGTTCTTTCATCCTTTTTACTAAAACATTAATGTCAAATGGTTTTACAATATAATACTGAGCCCCTAAGCTAATAGCTCTTTGTGTAATTTTGTCTTGACCAACAGCTGACAAAATAATACATAATGGCTTTTTTTCTAATTCTACTTCATATAATTTTTCCAATACGCCAAGACCATCTAGGTGTGGCATAATAATGTCTAATAAAAGGATATCTGGTTTCAGTTCTAGTGCCATATCATATGCTTCATTTCCATCTTTAGCAATGCCAATAATTTCTATTTGCTCCTCTTTTTCTAAATAACTAGACAAAGTCATTGTAAAATCATTGTTGTCATCAGCTACTAATACTGTTATTTTCTCGTTCACAGTTTATTCCCCCTACTTTCCAAAATTTGTAAATTTTTATTTTACTTTTGAGATTATATTAGATTATTCGAATTTTTGCAAGTCTTTTTTGGAAATTTTTTCCATTTTAGTGTAAAAATGTTTATTTTTGGTTATTTTTTACTATTTTCTTCTACACAAAAATCAATTTTTTATTATACTATGTAGTGAAAATACATTTTCATACAATATTTTCTAACTTGCCATTTATTTTTTTATTTTTTTCTCTTGTAAAATTTTTACATTTTGTATATTAATGCCAGTTGTTTCTAGTTCTTTCATTATTTTGTCTTTTTCAGTAATAGCTACTTGTATTATATAACTTACTTCTTGTTCAAATTTTGTCTCTATTATGGTTATTTGGTTTATTTTACAATAATGTTTAAACAGATTTGTATTTTGATAGGGTATTGTAACTTGTATTTCTAAGCCATATTTTTCTTCTACTCGCTTTGCACTTTCTATCGCATTTTTAGCTACAAGCGTATATGCTCTAACTAAACCTCCTGTTCCTAACAAAATTCCGCCAAAATATCTAGTAACAATAATCATAACATTACTAAGATTACTTTTTTGCAGCAAGCTTAACATTGGTGCACCAGCTGTTCCACTTGGTTCTCCATCATCACTTGCTTTTTCTATTATTCCTTCTTTTGTATCTATTCTATATGCAAAACAATGATGTTTTGCATCATAATGCTTTTTACGTATTTCTTGTAGCTTGTTTTGTGCTTCTTGACTAGAACTTACATAACACAAATCAGCTATAAATTTTGATTTTTTCTCTATTATTTGCGTATTAATGTCTTCTTCAATGGTCTGCACTATCTTTTACTCCTCCTTGCATCCTATGTTCAAAATAAGTATTCTATAAATACCCTTTTTTTAATTAGTTGCTTCCTGCTACATAGCCTGTAGACCATGCAATTTGCAGATTAAATCCTCCTGTATAAGCATCCACATCAATAATTTCACCTGCAAAATATAAATTTTGTATTATTTTAGATTCCATTGTTTTTGGATTAATTTCTTTTATAGAAATACCACCTGAGGTAATAATTGCTTCTTCTATTGGTCTAAAGCCATTAATTATAATTTCAAAGTTTTTTAATAATTTTAGCAAGTTGTGTCTTTCTTGTTTTGTAATAGCATTTACTTTTTTACTAGCATCTATTTGTGATAATTTTACTACTGGTTCTATCATTTTTTGCGGCAATAAATCACTCAAACTATTTTTAAATTCCTTGTTTTTTTCTTTTTCAAAATCTCGCAAAATACGTTCTTCTAATTTTTCTTCTGATAAAGCTGGCTTTAAATCTATTTTTAAACAAATTGCTCCTTTTAATAGTTGCTCTTCTATGTTAGTATAACGTAGTAAGTGAGCTGATGCACTTAATATCATTGGACCTGAAACACCCCAATGAGTAAATAACATTTCTCCAAAATCGTTATAGATAACTTTATTTTTTTGTTTATCATAAATTGTAATTGCAGCATTTTTTAAACTAAGTCCTTGCATCTTTTTGCATATTTCTAATGATTTTTCGCTGGCTGTAAGTGGTACTAATGATGGTTTTATAGTACAAATGGTATGACCTAGCTTTTTAGCTATTTGATATCCATCCCCTGTAGAACCTGTGGTAGGATAACTTTGTCCACCTGTTGCTAAAATAACTTTATCTGCTTGCATCATTTTCTCTTTACCACAAAAAAGGCATTGCACACCGAACTGCTTTGCCTTCTTTTACCACTATACTTTTTACTTTTGTATTTGTTATAATTGTTACATTGTTTTTCTTTAGTAATCTTAATAATATATTTAATACATCTTGTGCTTTATTTGTAATTGGAAAAATACGGTGTCCTCTTTCTTCTTTTACTTTTAGTCCTTCTTGCTCTAATAATTGAGTTATATCTTTATTTGTAAATTTAGAAAAACTACTATACAGAAACATACCATTTCCTGGTACATTTTGAATAAACTCTTCTATTGGTAATGAACTTGTTATATTACATCTTCCTTTACCTGTAATTAAAAGCTTTTTTCCAATAGAATTCATTTTTTCTAATATAGTTACTTGATTTTTATCTCTAGCAGCTTGCAATGCTGCCATTATACCGAGCTGGGCCTCCGCCAATTACAATTACTTTCATCCTTACTTTTCCTCACATGCTTTTCATTTTTTATATCTCTAGCAATCTTTGAACCGCTTTTAATACACCTAATTTGCCATATTCATAAGTTAAACCACCTTGCATAAACGCCACATACGGCTGTCTAATTGGTGCATCACAAGAAAGTTCAATAGAAGAACCTTGTGTAAATGCTCCTGCTGCCATAATAACCTTATCTGTATAACCTGGCATGTCCCATGGTTCTGGAATAGAGCTACTATCTATTGGAGAACCCATTTGAATTCCTTGACAAAATTTAATAAGTTTTTGTTCATTGTGAAAGGTAATTGTTTGTACAATATCTGACCTTTTTTCATTATATTTTGGATTTGGTTCATAACCTAAATCTTCTAATAATTTACTCGCAAATATTGCAGTTTTTAAACTACTTGCTACTACATGTGGCGCAAAATATAACCCTTGCAATATTTGTTTATTGATACCTAATGTTGGCCCTACTTCTTTTCCTAGACCTGGAGCTGTTAATCTTTGTGCTGCTAAGTCTACTAATTCTTTTTTACCTGCTATATAGGCTCCATTTGGTGCTATTCCGCCACCTAAATTTTTAATGAGCGAACCTACTATAACATCTGCTCCTATATCTGTTGGTTCTATTGTTTCGACCATTTCTCCATAACAATTATCTACCATAATAATAACATTTTGATTTACTTTGCGTATGGTTTTAATTACTTTTTCTATTTTATCTAGGGTAATACTATCCCTTAAGCTATAACCTCTTGAGCGTTGAATTTCTATTAGCCTAATATCATTTTTAGCTACCCTACTTTCTATTTTGTCATAGTCAAAATCATTATTTATCATATCAATTTGTTCATATTTTACTAAGTGTGCTCTAAGTGAGCTTTCATTTTCTACAATTCCAATCACTTCATCTAAAGTATCGTATGGTTTTCCACTAATACTTAAAAAAGTATCATTAGGACGTAAAAATGCAAATAAACTAACTGTTAAGGCATGTGTTCCTGAAATAAACTGACTCCTTACTAAACTATCTTGTGCATTTAATACCTCAGCAAATACCTTTTCTATTGTATCTCTTCCAATATCAGAATATCCATAGCCAGTAGTACTATTAAAATGTATATCTGAAATATTATATTTTTGAAAAGCATTTAATACTTTTAGACTATTATATTCACATAATTTATTTATTTTTTCAAATTCTGGTTGTACTGCTTGTTGTGCTTTATTTGCTAATTCTATTGTTTGCTGGCTTATTCCAAATTGCTCATACATTTTTACTTTCCCTCTTTTTCATTTTAATTAAATTGCATCATTGCTATACCTAGAATCACCATACCAACTATCTACTCGATAATACTTACCTAAAAAGCTTGGTTGCACCCAATTAATTGCATAAGTTGGTTCTTGCACTATGCTTCCATCTTGTGCAATTACCCCCCACTTTCCATCTTTTTGGATACCTGCAAAACCATATTCATTAAAATCCGTAACCATATCATATTGTGCTTGTACAGTTATATTATCACTTAAGTCCACAAACCCCCATTTATTGTCTACCTTTTTTGCAAAAAGTCTGGCATTTGCAAATAGGTCTTTAGCTTGTAATGGATTTCCATTTTCATCATAATACACAAAGTTTTCTTTTGAGGCTAATAAAATGTATTTTTTAGGGTTCAAACCTTGTGTTTGCTCTTGTTTAATTGTTGCATTTTCCATAGATGCTACTTTTTGCATTTGCAAATTATATAATTCAATGGTTTTTGTATCTAATACCTCTGCTTGTAATAAATTAGTATCATTATAGCGGAAAATACTATTATATTTTAGTTCCACTACTACTTCTCCTGAAGTATTGATGATACCATTTTTTCCTTCTTTTGCTACAATAAAATAATTACCTGATAAATATTCTATATAGGTATAATTATCATCTACTAAAGTTTCTCCTTTTTCATTTACAATAGTATAGATATCATTTTTATCAATAGCTATATAGTAGTTAGGATTATCTGTTTTAGACATACTAATCATATTAGTTTGTACTTGGTTTGCTTGCATATCAAATATAAATGTTTCTTCTCCTTTTGTAGCATTTAAATAAATACCTGCAAATATGATATTGTCATATTCAATTGGCAAAATAGATTCGCCTTGTTTTGTGACTGCTCCTTGTTTTCCGATTTCGTTGTACTACAAAAATATCATTTAGTGGATAATATTGGATATCTTCATATTCATAATTTAACAATAGCTTTTTATTTTTTAAAAGTCCAGCTTGTCCATTTTTAAATGCAATAAAGTAATATTCTTTTTCATTCTGAATTTGTGTTACTCTTTCTAGTTCTGTATATTCTGTTTTTAATATTATATGTCCACGATAATCAATATACCCATAACGGTAACCATCTGGTGTTTTTTGGCTTACAATAAAACCTGTTGTTTTATTTTTGGTAGCTTCATTATAGTAATTGTCTGAGGCAATCGTTTCATATTTATTATCTATGATTACCTTTCCTTTCATATTAATAACTCCCTGTTTACCATCTTTTGTTACTAAAAAGGTACCTTCTTTATAATCAATACTACTTATTTTTTCATAAATTGGTTTGGTTATTTGTTTTCCTTCTAAAGTAAGTAACCCATATTTTCCATCTTTTTGATAAGTAACGACACTTTTTTCATAAGGAACTGTTTCTACATTTGTATCAATTGAAATGGCTTGGATGTTTTGGTATTCTTGCAAAATAACTTCATTTTTTTCATTATATACTGTTGTTTCATAGTCTTTAGTTTCTTGGTTATAACTATTAACACAAATAAAAATTGGTTTTGATGGGTTTGGAATTTGAACAATCATATATTGAGGTTCAATTACTACATTTCCACTTTTATCTATAACACCATATTTGCCTTCCTTTGTTAGTACAAAATAATTATATTCTTTTATTTCTTCTATTTGGTATTGTAAACCTAGTTCATTAATGGTGATAATAGTTGCTACAATTAGCAAAATAACTACTATGACTGCTATCATTATCCATTTGATTTTTCCCTTCATAAACCGCTTCTTCCTTTCTATTTTTCTTCTTCATCTTCTGCTATTTGTGTTTCTTCTTGCTGGTTTTTGCATACTTTTACCCATTTTATTCTTTTATCTTCATATTCTTCTACACGATAAGTTAAATTACTATCTTCTAAAATAGGATGTTCTTCTTCTTCTGGAAGTCTTCCTAGTTTTTCTAGCAAATAGCCTGATAAGGTTTCATAATCTCCTTCTGGAAGTTCTATATCTAAAATTCTCTTTAGTTCATATAAACTAACACTACCATCTATTAGAAAGGTATTGTCATCTATTTTTTTATATTCTACTTCTACCTCATCATATTCATCAAAGATATTACCTACTAATTCTTCTATAATATCTTCCATGGTAAGTACGCCTGCTGTACCACCGTATTCATCTACTACAATAGCCATTTGTTTTTTATTTGTTTGTAGTTCTTTAAATATTTCATTAATTGGTTTTGATTCTGGTACAAAATAAGCATCTCTTATAATGTCTTTTATTTTAATTGCTTTTTTTATACTAACTAATTTTAGTACATCTTTTAGAAATAAAATTCCTTTAATATCATCTACTGTTTCTTCATATACAGGTATTCTACTATATTTGTAATCATCTATTTCATCTAAAATATCATATAAATTTTGGTTTATTTCAATAGCATACATGTCTGTACGATGTGTCATAATTTCAGATGCCACAATATCATTTAAGGCAAAAACATTATTGATTAATTCTTTTTCTGTTTCTTCAATAGCTCCTTTTTCTTCCCCTTGATCTACCATCATTTTAATTTCTTCTTCTGTCACAATTTCTTCTTCTTGCTCACTCACACCAAAAATTTTGGATATAATATTAGTAGACCATGTTAGCAGTTTTACAAATGGTGCTGTAAATATTGAAATTCCTCTAATAACGCTAATTGTCGCATAAGAAATTTTTTCATAGTATTTCATAGCTAACCTTTTGGGTACTAATTCACCAAATACTAAGGTAAAAAATGATAATATTAATGTGATAATAACAATAGAAATATTACGCCATACAGTAATACTTAAAAATGGCATCCAATTATTTAGCATAGGTGCTAATTTATCGGCAAAGGCATCTGATGCAAATGCACTAGATAAAAAGCCTGCTAAAGTAATTCCTATTTGAATAGTTGCTAAAAATTTACTTGGGTTTTTTAGCATTTTTTGAATTTGCTTTGCTTTTTTATTCCCTTCCTTTGCTTGTTTATCTATTTTGGCATCATTTAAAGATATGAATGCAATTTCTGTTGCTGCAAAATAGGCATTTAATAAAATAAGAATTACTAAAAATATGAGTTGTGAAACCATAATTTTTTTCCTTCCACCTTGTATAAAATAAATATAATATTATTATGCTACTTATTATATAGTCTATCCTAATTTCTGTCAATAAATGCTTAAAAATTCTATTTATAAAGCTAAATTTTTTAAAGTCCTGTTCGTGGTAATCGTTTTATTTGGTTGCTTTTTTGCACATTTTCTTCTGGTTTTGGTTTATTTGTTTTTTCTTCTTGGCTTGGTGGAGTAGTTGGTTTTTGGGATGGTTCTTCCTTTTCTGATGGTGTTTGTATTTCTTCTTTATTATCGCTAGGCGGTGTTTCTTCTTCTATTTTCCAGATTTCTTTTTGTTTTACTTCTAGCAGCTGCATTTTATCTAAAAATACATATTCTTCCCAATTATCACTTGGTGTAGTCCCTTTTCGTACTGGGCTTGTATTGGCATTTGCTTTTATACTAATTTCTATTTCTAAATTTTGCATTTTTTTATCTTGGTCATCTTCCTCTTCTTTATTTTCCTTTCCGAGATAGATGATTTTAAATTTTTCACCTTGCATAAATACTTGTTTTGGTTCATCTTGCTCATTGGTAAGCTGCAAGTTATCTACTTGACTAATTTCTACTGTATAGTTTTGTATATTTACATTGCTAAGTAAACAATAGGTTTTCGTTATTTTATCTTGTGTTTGTTGTTCTTGTAGTTTTTCTATTTTAAGCTCTGGCATTACTTCTTGTGGGTTTAAACTCCTCATTTTTGTTACAAATTGCTTAATATGCTCTATGATATTAGGATAAGTATTGTTAGATGCTACACTAAATTTTTCTAAGTTATATTGGTACTTTAGGTCTAAAATGGCTATTTGTGTTACTAGGTAGGCTTCTTTTTCATCACAGCCTTCTAATTCTTTTGGCATATTATTAGGATAGCCTTGTTTTAAAATTTCTTTTATTTTACTATTATGTACAATTTGATTTACTTTTGTATTATAGCCTGTTGTATACTTTTTTTCTTGTGTTAAGCTATAGATGGGGATATTTCCGCCATCATCTAACCAACATACTGCAAATGGTATTTTTAAAACCTTTCCCTCATAGCAAAGTCCCTGATAAGTTCCTATATCATCAAAAACCATTGTTTTTGTAGGGCTTATCGTATCCCCTATGACAAAATGGATATTTACTAAAAAACAAATACAAAGGCATATTACACTGATTTTTTTTATATATTTCATATTTTTTCTCCTTCATAACTAGCTATTTCAACTGCTTGAATACATCTTCTATATTCTTTGCGATTTTCTTCACAAGTAATTAATGTTATACGGTTGTCTTTTGTTTTTTCTAAGTAACTCCAGTCTGTTTCTTCAATAACTTTATTGATTTGTACTTGATATACTTTTTTACCACTGTTTGTTTGATAAATAATTTCATCACCTATTTTTAAGCTTTTAATTTTTTGGAAAAAGCTACATTGGTACCCTCTATTATGTGATGCTAAACCTACATTTCCTTCCCAATTATTGGTTTGTTCAAAATGCCCCACTGCTTGTAAAAGTACAGCATCTGATGTGCCTTCTTGTATATGGGCATTTAAATTAATTTTAGGAATTTTAATTCGCCAATCACTTTGTTTGTTTTCGTCTAGCACTTGTCTTTTTGTTTTTATGTTAGACTCATTGCTACTAGCTATTTTTATTGGCTTTTCTGTTATCAAATTTTCTTTTTTAGGTTGTAGCCTTATATCAATGGGAATGGTATTAGAATACAATATATTTTGCTTTTCTCGTGATAATTTTAGATAACTATTATAAAATAAAAAACTAAGAATGAATATAAATATTGTTATGGATACTGTTAATAAACTTATCTTTTTACTAGTAATCACATAAATTACACCTGCCTTTTTATTTGGTTTTGTTTTTGAATTTTTCAAGAAAATAAAATTTTTGAAAAAATTGGTTTGAATTTAAAAAAATTGCAATTTTTTAACTTTTATTATTTTACAACACTTTTTTTAGTTTGTAAAGAACTTTTCGTCGACAAAAATCGACTTTAGCATACATAACCTCAATTTTAAAGCAAACTAATAAAAAAGAGAAAACCTTTCTGTCTATAAAGTTTTCTCTTTTTATCTACGAAAATTTAATTTTTTATTTTAACTATTTAATTCTTCTTTTGTAGTGTTTTTTTCTTCTTGATAACTATTTATATCAAAATAAAATTCTACACCATCTTCTTTGTTTTCTACACCATAGCCATTTTGGTAGTTGGTTTGTATTGCTTTTACTAAAGCAAGTCCTATGCCACTGCCACCATTTTGACGATTACGTGATGTATCTACTTTATAGAATCTGCCCCATATCCTACTTAAGTTTTCTTCTTCAATTGGAGTTCCTGTATTAAAAATAAATACTCTTATTTTCTCCTCATTTTTTTGTATTGTAATTTTAATTTGTTTTTTTGTGTTTATTTCTTCTGCATGCTTAATACTATTGGTAAAGTAATTTGTCACAATTTGGTCTATGTAAAAATCATCTGCATATACATAAATAGGCTCTGATTGTTCAAATATTACTTCTATTTTGTTTTCTTCTATCATAACATTACATTTTCTAATTACTTCGCTAATTAGTTCTACTAAATCAAATTTCTTATCATTAAACTCTCTTTTTCCGTATTCTAGTTTCATTAGTTCTAATAGTTGTTTTACTAATTTATCCATTTTATTAGATTCATCTAGTATAACTTCTGCATAAAATTTTTTAGATTCTTCATCTGTATTTACATTTTCTACTAAGCCTTCTGCATACCCTTGTATTAGGGCAATTGGCGTTTTCAATTCATGAGATACATCAGATATAAATTGTTTTCTCATTTCATCTATTTTAGACTTTTCTTCAATATCTTTTTCTAGTTCTTTGTTATTTTCTCTTAACTGCCTAATGGTTGTTTCTAATTTATCTGACATGGTATTAATGTTTTTCCCTAGTTTGTTAATTTCATCATCTGAATCACTAATACGATATTTTTTACTAAAATCTAGTTTGGCCATTTGACTTGTAATTTCGTTTAATTGCAAAATTGGCTCTGTAAATTTACGTGAGATAAAAGAAGCTGCAAAGGAGGAAATAATAATAGTTAAAATACCAATCAAAATTAATGCTTCATTTGAAATTTTAACACTTTCTTCAATGGGAGCAACTGGTATTCTAATATATAAGCTATAATCATTTACTAAACTAGCGGTTAGTAAAATATAGTTTAAATTATTTGTACTATCTGTTACTTTTCTAATTTGCATATCACTATCTTGATAAATTACATTTGCTTTATTTATAATTTGCATTTCCAACATATTAGTAATATTAGTTAAGCTTTCTAAAAAGTCTTTATCTGTAGAAAATATAATTAAGTTGGTATCTGTTTTTATTAAAATATCAAAATTATTTTTAAAAGCGATTTTCTTTAGCTCATTTTCTAAATTGTATTCTAGGCTAGGCTTTGTATAGTACTGATTTATTTTATGATATACTTCTTTAATTGTTTTGGTTTTGCTATACATATAAAAATTCTCTAGTACTAAACTATTAATTGTAACTAGGCATAATACCAAAAATAGTATTACAATACATAAGGTAAAAAATAGCCTAACTCTTACTGACCTTAGTTTTTCTCTTAATTTTTGCATTTTATTTTCTAGCAATTTAAAAATACTTTAAACTACTTATCCTCCTTATTTGATTTCAAATTTATACCCTACACCTCTCATGGTCTCTATGTATTTTCCTTTTTTTCCTAATTTATGTCTAATTTTTTTAATATGGCTATCTATTGTTCTGGAATCACCATAATAGTCATAGTTCCATACATTATTTAGTATTTTATCTCTAGACAACGCAATACTAGCATTATCTACTAAATATTTTAATAGTTCATATTCTCTAAGACTCATTTCTACCTGTTTACCATCTACTTTTACAGTTCTTCCATCTGGGTCTATGATAATACCACCATAGTCTTTCATTTGCGTTTTTTCACCTAAGCTTCTTTTTAGTATTGCTTCTACTCTTGCTACTAATATTTTAGGGCTAAATGGTTTTGCAATATATTCATCTACTCCTAGTTCAAAACCAAACAATTCGTCTTGTTCTTCTCCTCTTGCAGTTAGCATCATAATAGGCACTTTTGAAGTTTGCCTAATTTGGCGAAGTACTGACCATCCATCTAGCTTTGGCATCATAACATCTAATAATATTAAGCTTATTTTATTGGCATTTTCTTCAAATATTCTTAAAGCTTCTTCTCCATTTTCCGCTTCTAAAATATGATAACCTTTTTGATTTAAAAAATCTTTGATTAGTTTTCTCATTCTTGATTCATCATCTACTATTAAAACGGTAATATCATTCATATTCTTTTTATTAGCTTTTGGCTAATTTCTCCTTGTATTATCCTATATTTAGGTTTTTAAAAGGTATCCTATAAACCTGCTTTTTTGTTATTATACATTATACCTTTACTTTATGTCTAGTATGTGAACAAATATAGGAAAAAAATTGAACAATCTTTTTTCCCTTTTCATTTGGTTAAAAGATTGTTCTTATTATTCTTTTACTTAATCATGTACTCCACCAGAACAAATCTGACCTACTGAGCACCAGTTATGTTTTCCAGTAGCACCTGAGTGACCACAAGGAACTGTTATTGCTATTTTTCCATTTTTACATTGGCTATTAGTACATGGACTATCTCCGTCCAGGACATGCTGGTGGATATTCCAGTATCATTCCACATGATTTACATTTCTTTCCTAGGTTAGCTGACATATAGTTATGTATTGTGCATACGGTCTTTCCGCTACTTCCTCTTAGTGAAGTACATCCAGCATGCTCTCTTCCATAATATCGATCATCTGAATTCCATTGAACATAAGACCTGTTACAATAACTAGATGTTATTATACCATCTCCGCCACATGTAGTACAATCCTTTGTTCCCTGTGTTGGTCCATTACAGCTTATAGCAGAACAATATGTTCTAACTTTACTTTGTTCAGAACCCAAAATCGTATTATATCCTATTACATCTACTTTCCAGTAATAATAAGTATAACTTGATAAATTGCTTGCTGTTAAAGGTACTTCTGCTCCTGAAACTTGATTATTTAAAGTTTGTTTTGTTTCCCATGCTCCATTTTCCGCACGTACTGATAATTTATAGGTAAGTGGTGTATTACTAACATCTGTTGCTTTTGCCTTTACTGTCAATGAATTTTTTGTTTTCGTTTGATAGGTTATATAATTTACTGTCAAGGCTACATTTGTTTTATTAGAGGTTTCTTTTATGTTTTCATTTCCTGCAGCATCTTTTATGATGACTCTTAAATTGTAATTTTCTCCATCTGCTAAATTTTTATAAACATATTCACATGATGCTTGAGATACATTTTTAGTAGCATCTGCAGCTGCTATCCATTGTGAACTACTAGCTAGTTTATATTCGAATTTATAACTTGCTACTTTTGATGTTGCATCTGTTGCGTTAGCAGTTACTGTTATGGTATTATGTGTTACACTTCCTACTGTGATAGAAGCCGTTTCTGGTTTACTACTATCTTTTTTAACTGTTAATTTTGCAGAAGCTGTTTTATTGTTACAATTATCATAAGTATAAGCTGTAATATAGCTGGTTCCTTCTACTGTTATACTAGCTTGTGTACCTTCTGTTTCTGCTTGTTGTTGAGCACCTGTTATTTCATAGGTAGTTCTTCCTACACCGCTTTGTTCATCAGTTCCTGGAGTAATAGTAACTGTTATATTGCTTTTATACCATCCGTTATCCCCACTTTCTCCACCAGTAATTCTTAAAGTAGGTGCACTTGGTGCTACGTTGTCCGTAATTACTATCGTAGTTTCGCTTCCTGCATTTTGCCCATCTGTTAATCTTGCCTTAATTCTATCGTTATATCTTAAATTTGTAATTACACCTTTATATGTATGCCATTGTTCTTCATTATTTACCTGATATTCTATTGTGAAGGCTGTTTGTGATGTAGTTAGTTCAATACTTGCCAAGCTACCATTCCAAATGGTAGGACCTTTTTGCTGGACTACCCCTGTAACAGTTTCTGTAGCAACATCTTCTGTTTTTTCTCCTTTATTACCT
>CANSJB010000028.1 GCA_947647115.1 uncultured Clostridium sp.
ATATTATTTAATACATAAGTTATACCATAACACTTTTGGCTTTGCAAGACTTTTCATTTTAAATTTATAGAATGATTACAATTTTAAATAGTTTTGATTAAGATTTATACAAATTTTTGTAATATATCAAGGTTCTTTTTTAGCCAAAAAAAGAAGAGTCATATTATAACTCCTCTTTTATAAAACGTAAATGTTTGTAGCTTTTATCGCTTGGGCAGCTTAACTTCGAGTTTTTCTCTTTTCGAAAATCTCATTCTACTTCACCTGAAACATCTCTCCAATAGCCATAAAAATATCTTACTATTGCCCATATTATTATCCCTACGCCACAAGCTAAACCAATACCTATAATGAAAGAATAAATGAAAACCAATAGCCAAGACATGCCTTTATCTTCTTTAGAAACTGATAATAATTCAAAGTTTTTATCATATTTTTCAATTACTTTGCACTTACTATTTTCAACTGTAACTATGATATTTTTGCCATTGGTATTAATGTGGATATTGATATCCTTACTGCAGTCTATTTGTGTGGATAATTCTTGCTTTTGCCAGATAAGATTTACTTGATTTTCAAGTTGCTCATAATCAGATGGTGTAGCCGGAACTTTTTCAATAAAGGTAAATACTACTATGGATAAAACAATTCCTAATAGTATTACACACTTTACAATTTGTTCCAAATAAAGATCTCCAAGCCATTGAGAAAGCCAGTTGGTCAAGCATTTAATAAACCGTTTCATAAAAATTCTCCTTGTAAATTTACTTTTAGTTAGGAATATTACCCCTTAGCAAAGTATAACATTCCTTTAATAAATTTGGTTAAACCATATACTTATTCTATCATATTAACATAATATTGTAAAGTGTTTCTTCTATTGGCCTACCTTTATGCTGTTTCATTTTTCTTAGTAGTGGTTTGCCTTTTTGTTTTTATTGTCTTTGGAGTTGGCACTTCTCTGCTATTATTAATAATAATGTTTGGTGCTTCTCCCTTTTCCACTGTTGCTTTAGTAATAATACACTTTTCTATTTTAGGGTTAGATGGTATTTCAAACATAATATCCCTCATGATATCTTCTATAATAGAGCGTAACCCTCTGGCTCCTGTTTTTCTTTCAATTGCTTTATCTACAATTTGTTCTAAAGCTTCTTTTTCAAAGTCTAATTCTACATTGTCTAATTTAAATAGTTTTTGATATTGCTTTACTAAAGCATTTTTTGGTTTTGTTACAATATCAATTAAAGCCTCTCTATCTAATTCTTTCAAAGTAGCTATAATAGGAAGCCTTCCTACAAATTCTGGTATTAAACCAAATTTCAATAAATCTTGTGGCAATAGTTCTTCAAATACTTTATATTTGTTGATATCTTTACTGCTTTCTATTTGTGCCCCAAAGCCGATTGATTTTTTACCAGTTCTATCTTTTACTATTTTTTCTAGCCCTTCAAATGCACCGCCACATATAAATAATATATTTTCTGTATTAATTTGTATAAATTCTTGGTGTGGATGTTTTCTGCCACCTTGTGGTGGTACTGAGGCAACTGTACCTTCTACTATTTTAAGTAAAGCTTGTTGCACACCTTCTCCACTTACATCTCTAGTAATAGATGGGTTTTCAGACTTTCTAGATATTTTATCTATTTCATCTATATAAATAATACCTTTTTGTGCTTTTTCCACATCATAGTCTGCTGCTTGTATTAATTTTAATAATATATTTTCAACATCTTCTCCTACATAACCTGCCTCTGTTAGTGTTGTAGCATCAGCTATTGCAAATGGTACTTCTAATATCCTTGCTAAAGTTTGTGCAAGCAAGGTTTTTCCACATCCTGTTGGACCTAATAAAAGTACATTACTTTTTTGTATTTCTACATCACTATCTTTATCATCTTGGTGATTAATTCTTTTATAGTGGTTGTATACTGCAACAGATAAAGTTTTTTTAGCTTCATCTTGGCCAATTACATAAGAGTCTAATATTTGTTTGATTTCGGCTGGAGTTGGCAACTTTTTATTGGTATTTGTAGTATAGGTTATTTGGGTATCTTCATATAGTTCATCTTCTAATATGTTAGTACATACTTTGATACATTCATCACATATATATACTCCTGGACCTGCCACAATTCTACTAACTGCTTCTTGTGATTTTCCACAAAAAGAACATTTTATGCCTTTTGTTATTTTACTATTTGCCATTTGGCTATACTCCTTTATTTAACTTAAATTTTACTTTCTACTTTTTAAGCTCTTTTTTCCATAATTGCATCAATCAAACCATATTTAAGTGCTTCTTCAGCTGTCATGTAGTTATCTCTTTCTGTATCATGGTTAATCACTTCTAGTGGTTGACCTGTTCTATCACTTAAAAATTTATTCAATTTTTCTCTTGTTTTTACCATGTGGTCTGCATGAATTTTGATTTCTGTTGTTTGACCTGCTATACCATTGCCGCCAATTAATGGTTGATGTATTAATATTTCGGCATTTGGTGTTGCATATCTTTTTCCTTTTTCTCCTGCTGCTAATAGTACTGCTCCCATACTTGCTGCCATTCCTATACAAATCGTAGATACTGGGCATTTTATGTAGTTCATGGTGTCTACAATTCCCATTCCATCTGTAATAGAGCCTCCTGGGCTATTAATATATAAATGAATTTCTTTGTCTGGATCTTCTGATTCTAAGAATAGTAATTGTGCAATTACTAAACTTGCAGATGTTGGGTTTACATCTTCTCCTAAAAAGATAATTCTGTCTTTTAATAATCTTGAAAAAATATCGTATGATCTTTCTCCTTTGGCAGTTTGTTCAATAACATAAGGAACTAAACTATTTTTTTCTTTCATTTGCATACCTCCATTTTATTTTATTCTTTAAGTTTTTTGCCTGTGCTAATAAGTTTATTTTATTTTGGCATTTTCTACAATAAGGTGAATTGCCTTTTCCATTTTCATATTTTCTGTAATATATTGTTTTAAGTTTTCATTTTGTAACATTTCTTCCCCTTGTTTGCCATAATTTTTAGACATCTCTTTTATTTTTTCTTCTACTTCTTGTTCTGTTGGAACTAAATTTTCAGCTTTCATAATAGCTTCTAAAACTAGTCTTGTTTTTACTGATTTTTCAGCTTGCTCTTTCATTTCTTCTCTAACTTCTGCCTCTTTTTTACCAGAAAAAGCATAATATTGTTCTAAGGTTAAACCTTGATATTTTAGTCTTTGTTCTACATCTTTTACCATGTTATCTATTTCTGTATCTATCATACCAGATGGAATTTCTACTGTAACCTCATCACATACTGCCTTAATAGCAGCTTCTTCTGTTTCATATTTGGCTTTGTCATCATTTTCACTTTGCTTTTTAGTTTTGATATCTTTTTTTAGTTCTTCTAATGTATCAAATTCGCTAACATCTTTTGCAAATTCATCATCCATTTTTGGCAATTCTTTTTTCTTAATTTCATGTAGTTTTACTTTAAATACAGCTGGCTTTCCTGCAAGTTCTTTTGAAAAATAGTCTTCTGGGAAACTAACTGTTATGTCTTTTTCTTCCTCTAATTTCATACCAATTACTTGGTCTTCAAAACCAGGAATAAAAGTACCACTTCCTATTTCTAGCTCATGTTTTTCTGCTTTTCCACCTTCAAAAGGCACTCCATCAATAGAGCCTTCAAAGTCAATAACTGTAAAGTCACCTTTTTCTACTGGTCTATCTTCTATTGTAATTAGTCTTGCATTATGCTGCGCCATATGTTCTAGTTCATGTTCTACATCTTTGTCAGATACAGTATACTCAATTTTTTTAAGTTCTATACCTTTATATTTTCCTAAAGTTACTTCTGGCTTTGTTTGTACAATAGCTGTAAAAATTAAATCTTTGCCTTTTTCCATTTGAATAATATCAATATTTGGTCTGCTTACTGCTTCTATATTATTTTCTTTGATAGCATTATCATATACTTCTGGTACTAATTCATTAAAAGTATCTTCATAAAAAATTTGGCTACCATAGTGTTTTTCTACTATATTCATTGGTGCTTTACCTTTTCTAAAACCTGGTATTGTGAAATATTTAGCTGTTTTTACGTATACTTTTTTCATAGCCTCATCAAATTTTGCAGCCTCTATTTCAAAGCTTAGTTTTACTTCATTTTTGTTTTGTGTGTTTTCTACTTTTACGCTCATTTTTTCATATCCTTTCTATGTTCTATAATTAGCTTTTTTATTATATCATATTTTTTGTATAATGCAAGTCCTATTTTTTATTTAGAATTGTTACTAGTATATCATTTTTCAATATCTAGTAAATCAAAATTCAAATAATCCGCACTAATTAATTTAAACTCTATTCCTTGTACATTTCCCTCTACCGCTTCTTTATGAGATGCACCATGCAAATGACCATAATAGCAACTTTTTATATGATATTTTTTCATTAATTCCAAAAACTGCAGATTCTCATTTTGACGCAAATATCCTTGTGTAATTGGTGGATAATGCATAAATGTTATTATCTCTTTATTTTCTCCATATTTTTTTATCCCATCTTGAATAGATAGTTCCAACCTAATTGTTTCCCTGTTTAACATTTTGCCATCAACATCTTCTAACAGGTTCCATCCTCTAGTTCCTACTATAATTTTATTTTCTATCAAATAACTATTATTGTATAAAAAATCTATATTTTCAAAGTTATTTTCTCTCAAATATTTTTTCATATTGGTAATGGTTGTCCACCAATAATCGTGATTTCCCTTTAATAATATTTTTTTACCTGGAAGAAGATTTAAATAATTAAAATCTTGCAAAGTCTCTTCTAAATACATAGCCCATGAAAAATCACCTGACAATATTACAGTATCATCTGGCTTTACCTTTCTTCTCCAATTTTCCTTTATTTTCTCTTCATGATTTGCCCAATTTTCACCAAATATGTCCATTGGCTTTGCTTTAGCAAAGGATAAATGCAAATCAGCTATTACATAAATTGCTATTTAACTCACCTACTTTCTTATGTCACATGTCGCATTAGGCATGTCACATTAGGGACGTTCTTTATAGTGACACTTTTGTCATTTTAGGGACACACCTTATCTTAAGACTGTCCCTTTTTTGACACTTTTGTCACTATAAAGAACGTCCCTAATGTGACAAACACCTAATGTGGCCAACTAAATTGACAAATTGGGTATAGCATTTAATGTTAAGTCTGCTTTATTGCCTACTATGTATTGATAATATCCAGCTGCTGCAATCATGGCTGCATTGTCTGTACATAAAATTGGTTCTGGATAATAAATGCTATAATCTTGCTTTTCTAGTTTCAAAAATTCATTTCGAATATAGCTATTGGCAGATACACCACCTGCTAGTGCTATTTGCTTGATTTCTAATTTTCGTGCTGCTTTTAAGGTGTTTTCTATTAGTTCTTCTGTTATTGTTTTTTCAAAACTTGCACATAAGTCTTCTTTGTTAATATCTGGTGTTTTATGATGCAGATTAATGACTGCTGTTTTGATTCCACTAAAACTAAAGTCTAAGTTTTCAAAGTGTGTTTTAGGTAATTCTATACTAGGTTTTCCTTGTCTAGCTAATTTATCTACTTTTGGACCTCCTGGATAGCCAAGTCCTATTACTCTTGCTACTTTGTCAAATGCTTCTCCTATGGCATCATCTCTTGTTTTCCCTAATATCTCAAATTCTGTATAATTTTTAATATGTACTAAGTGTGTATGCCCTCCTGAAATGATTAAACATAAAAAAGGTGGCTTTAACTCTGGATGGCTTATATAGTTTGCTGCAATATGCCCATGAATATGATTTGTTGGAATTAATGGTTTTTTTATAGCATAGCTTAATGCTTTGGCATAAGATACGCCTACTAATAAGGCTCCTACTAATCCTGGCCCGTAGGTGCAAGCTATGGCATCTATTTGTTCTAATGACATATTGGCTTTTTTTAGTGTTTGCTCTACTACATGTGAAATAGCCTCTACATGATTTCTAGAGGCTACTTCTGGTACTACTCCACCAAATTGTTCATGGATGGGAATTTGTGAGTTTATTACACTTGCTAATACTTCTCTTCCATTTTTTACGATGGCTCCTGCGGTTTCATCGCAACTTGTTTCAATTCCTAATATATATGTATCTTTCATGTTTGTTTCCTTTTCATTTTTATTTGCTATTACTTATTTTTATTTATTAGTCTATCTAAATTTTCACATAAATAAACCAAATATACTACTTACTAAACTATCTATTCCACTAGTAATTGCTCCAATAATTGGTGAGATAATCATACCAGAAATAGGGGTTATCCATATAACTAAAAATATAATGTAGAAAAGTTGTGTATGTTCTTCAAACCATCTTTTGGCATTATATGGCAAAAATGCCATCAATATTTTAGAGCCATCTAATGGTGGCAAAGGAATTAAGTTAAATACTCCTAAACCAATATTTACAATAACAGCATACTGCAACATTGTCATAATAATGCGCCCTACTTGGTTTGCTAATGCAAATGTAGTTGTAAAGGTTTGCAATGCATAAAATATAATGGCAAAAACAAATGCCAAAATGAAGTTCATCAATGGTCCTGCAAGTGAAACAATTGCTTCTGCTGTTCTTGCTGATATTTTTCTAGTAAAATTGTTAGGGTTAATTTGTACTGGTTTTCCCCAACCTATATGAGCAAAAATTAGCATAATCACACCAAATGGGTCTAAATGAGCCAATGGGTTTAAACTAATTCTACCTTGGTTTCTTGGTGTATCATCTCCTAATTTTTCTGCTGCAAAGGCATGTGCAAATTCATGAAAAGTAATGGCTACTAATACTCCTGGTATTGTAAGTAGTAAGCCTAGTACATCTACTCCTCCACCCAAAATACTTGTGATGACAATAATGGCTAAAATAATATACAGATATCTTGTATCAAAAAACATACTAATTTTACCTTTCTATTTTATTTTTTGTGCAATATTTTGCTCTATAAAATATTGCTTTATTTCTTCTATTGTGTCCAATACTTCTTGCTTTTCTTTTGGTGTAGCATTTTTTTTAGTATATTCAAAAATTTGCCTTAAATATCCTAAACCTATACCAAATTTTTGTGCCATCCACTCATGTGTTGTCAAAATCCATATATGAAAATGTGGGGAGCGTTCTTCTTGCACTAGAGTAATTTCTTTTCCTATTTTCAACTGTTTTAAAGCCTTTTGTGTATAGGTAATTACTTCTCCTATTTCGCATTTTTCTTCTTGGGTAAGTTCTGAAAATGAGTTAACATGTCTTTTGGTATTAATTACCAAAAATCCTGGGATTGGTACTTCTGGGTCAGCTACCAATACAGTATATTTTCCTTCATAGATAAAACCTCCTGGAGTTGGTATTTCCCCATTAATAATGGCACATCCCATGCAATTATTTTTGTATTCTAATACATTTCCTAAAAAGTCTGTAATACTTCTATTTTCCATTTTCTTCTCCTTTTGTTTTACATACTATACCATATTGAGCATAAAATTTCAATTATTTCTAAAATGATTATGATTTATTTTCATAAAACTCTATAATATCTTCATAGACTTTCTGGTTTTGTTTTTCTGCTAATATTTCATGCCTCATATTTTCATATTCTCTATTTTGAATGTTTTGAAATCCTGCTTTTAGTAGTATTTGCTTTGAATCATTGGCACCTTTTCTTCCTCCTGTACAAGGGTCATCTAAACCTCTTAGCATAAGTATTTGTAATTTCGTATTTACATGATGATATCGTTTTGGTTTATGCATTAAAATAACTAAATGAAATAAGTCACTAAAGGCTGAACAAGTAAAGCCTATTCCACAATAAGGGTCTTTGGCATATTCTTGTATAACTTCTTCATTGCTGCAAACCCAATCACTTTTTGTTTTTGCATTTTGAATAGCTTTATTAAAAGAACCTATACTTAGTGATGCAATAAGTTTTGATTTATATTTTGCTCCACAAAATAATTTTATAATACCTGCTAGTATGATACCTGCATAGGCTCCTATCTGATAATTGGGATATCCTGATAAAACTACTTTTTCATAGTCTTTTGAATTTTCCTGTAGCAGTACTCTTGTTATAATAGCTCCCATTGAATGGGCAAAAAGGTATATAGGAAGTTGTTTAAAGTTTTCTTTTATATACTTTGTAATTGTTTTTTGGTCTTCTATTAGTTCTACATATCCTTTTTTATCTTTGAAATAGCCTAAATATGGTGCACTAACGCCATGTCCTCTCATATCTGAACTAACCACCAAAAAACCTTTTTCATTTAATACTTTTATAAAGTTTTCATAACGTCTTTGGTGTTCCTCCATTCCATGTATTAGTTGTATAACTGCTTTTGGTTTTTCTACTTGAAATACATGTAATTCTAATTTATATCCATCTTGAGCCTGAATAAATACTTTTTCCATTTATCATTTTTCCTTTGCTTTTGTTATTTTCAATACTATATCATATTTAAATTCAAAATTCAAATATATCTAAATTGTATACTATCAAAGCAGATTAATGTGTTAAATTCATTATTGGTACTGCTGACTTTTCATAAATCCTTTCACAAAAACCCACTAGCATTATTAGTGGGTTTTATCTACATTTATTAATATTTACTAAGATTCAATAAGTTAGTCTACTTCTTCTGCTACTTGTTCTATTGTTGATATATAAGTTTGTTTGAATGGTATAGATATTCTATTTTGATTGCATCATATACTGAATTTTTTATTTTTGATAATTTTTGCATAGTGTTAATAGATATTTTCATTCCTTCATATTTTTACTTTTTGAAATTTTTATTATAAATCCAACAGTATATATAATATTATAATTCTTCTCTTTTAACTAAACCTTTTTATAGAATCCAGCCATTTCAAATTCATTATGAAATTGTAATTTATTGTTACTCATATTACTTTGAAAATTCAATCAATTCTTCTTTATTATATTCACGATATCTATTCTCTGTAAACATTGTTGAAGTTGTATTTGGTATGCTCTTCATAACTTTTTTTAAGTTAATCTCTTTTGGTAAAGAAATAATATTCTTATTAGAATCTTCACTTTTATACACACCAAAAATAAACTGCCCATTTTCCCAGTCAATATCAAATGTATCCATTATTTGTAATGGATTAACATCAAAAAATATATCTTGTTTTTCAATAAAACTCTCATATATAAATTCCAAAAGTGCTTCCTTACCTATTTTTATTACTCTAATATTTTCTTCTTTTAATATTTCTTTTTTCATAAAATCTCCTCGACAAATTACTATTTTTTATTATAATGCAATTTAAATGCTACCTGCTTAAAAATCACCAAAAATATAGTAATCTTTTGTTTTTACGATTTTGATAATATTTTGTATATTAGCACATTTTTCAATGCTTTTAAGGTCTTATTAAACTTTATTAAAACTCATTAAACCTTTTTAATCTTATTGTTTACTTAATTTTTTATAAGCTACTGTTAATATTTCTTTATACTTTCCTTCAATAACCTTTTTGTAAAATTCTTTCCTTATATTTGAAATTATATCAATTTTATCTATTAAGTTATGAATTTCATTTAAATTAATTTTATCATATATTCTAATTAATGCATTATTACAATCTTCATTTTTCAAACTTGTAATAAATTCAAAATATTTTATTTTTGCACCATCATCTCTAATTGCAGATGATGTATTTTTGATACAATCTTGCATCTTTGCATTATTTTGTATACATTCTTGCATTTTTTCATCTGTATATACTGAAAATAAGCAAGAACCACAATCATAAATTGGTGCAAATATTAAATTTTCATTTTTAATATTCTTTAAAACTCCCCAATTTCCATTGTGTCTATCTTCATTTCCTATTAAGCTATCAATTATAAACATATTCCAAAATTTTTCTTTTAATTCGTTTAAATCTATGTTGTACGCTCCTGATGATACTATATGAAATATATCTTTTAATTCCCTTTTGAAAGGATTTGGTTCTATACTAGCATTTTCAAATTTTTCAAATTCAACTAATTTAGTATTACTATCTGTAAAATCTTCACATCCACAAACAATTCTTTCTTTTCCATCTTTATTGTAAATACCAAGTTCTACCTTTTGCGTTTCAAAGCCACATAATTCAAATATTTTAGTACCTATATATTCGGAATATACATTATTAATATAAGAAATTTCTAATTTAGATGACCTATTTGGATCTGGAAATTTAACTAGATATTTTTTGTCATTTAATATCATCGTCTTTTTCTTTTCACTACCAGTATATTCTGGTGCTATTTCTAAAGCCTTTGAAAAATCTAATAATTGCATATTTCCACTCCTTTCGTTTTATATCTCTATTTGTTTGCTAATTCATTATCTACATACTCTCGTGCTTCTTCAATATTATCTGTCTCTACAAATATATTTTCATTTTCATCTTCAACAGAATATCTCGTATATTCTCCTCTTAGATAACTATATATCATATAACCTTTGTATCTTTCTACTAAATCATTGTATCTTCTTCTCATTGGACCTTTACAAGTTATATCCTGAATTTCATATTCTTTAAAATTAAATTTCATAACCATTATTCTTTCTTTAAAATTTATTATTATAAAAAACAAAATACTTTCATCTAATCTTTCTACACTCTCTGTTGAAATAAATGCAAATGTTTTTTAATTTTCCTTTATAGCGTTTACATCTCCATCTTGTAAAAGCATAGTTCTCATTTTGTTAAATTAAACTTTATCAAAACTCATTAAGCATTATTAAGAGGTTTCATCGTTGGAAATAATAGTACATCTCTAATAGATGCTGCATCTGTTAGTAGCATTACTAAACGGTCAATTCCCATTCCCATCCCTCCGGTTGGTGGCATACCATATTCTAGGGCTGTAACAAAGTCTTCATCCATCATACTTGCTTCTTCGTCGCCTGCTTCTCTAGCCTCTACTTGCTTTTTAAATCTTTCATATTGATCAATTGGGTCATTTAATTCAGAAAAGGCATTGGCATATTCTCTTCCTGCTATAAATAGTTCAAATCTTTGTGTCATGTTTGGTTTTTCTGGGTCTTTTTTAGCAAGTGGTGAGTTTTCAATTGGATATTCATAAAGGAAGGTTGGTTGTCTTAGTGTTTCTTCTACTTTTGCATCAAATACTTCTGCTATAATGTCTCCCCTTGTCATTTTAATTGGATCTAGTTCTATATTTAATTGTTTGGCAATTTTTTGTGCTTCTTCATCTGTTGTTATTTTGTTAAAGTCAATACCAGTTACTTCTTTTATGCTGTCTATCATTGTAATTCTTTTAAATGGTGGTGTTAAATCTATTTCTTCGCCTTGATAAACAAGTTTTGTAGTTCCTGCTACTTTTTTAGCACATTTTGCAATTAACTCTTCTGTAATATCCATCATGCCATTTAGGTCTGTATAGGCTTCATATAGCTCTATACAGGTATATTCAGGGTTATGTTTAATATCCATTCCTTCATTTCTAAAGTTTCTACCTATTTCATATACTTTATCAAAACCGCCTACAATTAGTCTTTTTAAATGCAATTCTGTTGCAATTCTTAAATACATATCCATGTCTAAGGTATTGTGATGTGTTACAAATGGTCTTGCAGATGCACCACCTGATATGGTATTTAAAATTGGTGTTTCTACTTCCATATATCCTTTTTCATCTAAGATGCTTCTAATTTCTTTAATAATTTGGGTTCTCTTTTTAAACACCTCTTTTACTTCTGGGTTGACAATTAAATCTACATATCTTTGACGATAACGTAAATCCGTATCTTTTAAACCATGGAATTTTTCTGGAAGTGGTCTTAAAGATTTTGAAAGTAGCGTTACTTCTTTGGCATGTATTGAAATCTCACCTGTTTTGGTTTTAAATACAAAACCTGTAATACCAATAATATCTCCTATATCGTCTTCTTTAAATTGTTTGTAGCTTTCTTCTCCTAAGTCATTAATACTAACATAACTTTGTATTTTTCCTTCTTCATCTTGTATATGGCAAAAAGAGGCTTTACCCATAATACGTTTTGCCATCATTCTACCTGCTATAGTTACTTCTTTTTCTTCTAATTGTTCATAATTTTCCTTTATTTGTCCACTAGTATGTGTTGGGTTAAATGTTGTAATTTTAAAAGGATCTTTGCCCTCAGCTTGGAGTTTGGCTAATTTTTCTCTTCTCACTTTCATTAATTGGTTAAGGTCCAATTCTGTTTCTTGATTTTGCATTTCTTTTTCTTCCATAAGCAATTCTCCTATTCTCTTTTATATTTTTAGGTAACTTAAATAAAAGCTCCTTTTTATGGCTTATTATACCTCATAACTTAAAATATGTAAACAATTAAAATAAAAATTTAAAGAATACCTTACAATTTCGTATAAAAATAACAAGGCTCTTTCTTTTTCTAAGAAAAGCCTTGTTATAAAAACTTTAATAAAAGTTTTCTGTTTTGTTCGAGGTTTTACTTTTACTCATAGCAAAAGTATTCTGTGCTGCCATCTACTCCTATCAGCTCTTTATAAATACCAGACCCTAAAGGAGTAAGTCCTTGATATAGAACATTAATGGTCATCTGTGTATCAATAACATCACCATTTAGTACTGCTTGAGCATTCCGAATAGCACTTTCACTTGGCTGCTCTGGATAGTGACCACTATGTGCCCAAGGGTATTGTAGTATTCCATATTCATTCCAGAATAATACGGTTTTGATACTACCGCTTCCGTCTGAAAAGTCTTTGCCTCCAGGATGTATTGCCCTGGCAACTTGAACCATACCTACTAATTGCTGCATTTCATCTGAACAACTACCTGCTTCTACATCAATTGCCCTTGCCATCCAAAGTAAATTTTCTTTGTATAACTCGCTGGGTAAGTATGCTACTATTTCTGCTACTGTCGTGGTTTCTGGTGTAGTTAGCAATTCCACAAACTTTGTTGCTTTTTCGACTAGCTGTTCCTTCTCTAGCTCTTGCGCTTCTTGTTCTTGATTCTTTTTGAATTTTGCTGCAACAGCTTCAAGTGAATGCATAGATTGGTAGTGCTTTGTCCTATTATTTTGTGCATCTTGCTCATTTGCTAACTGTCTGGCAATTGCAACTACCATGCTAATGCAAAATACTACAGCCAATAATATGCCACCCCAAAAGAGAATATAGGCTTGGATGGTTTTTTTCCAGTCTACCCGCATGTAAAATACTCCTCTCACTTTTTTTGCAATACAATTGTATCACTATTATAATTTTTCACCTATATAAGTATATCATATTTTATGCAAATCAGCAAGCTCTTCTTAACTCCTTTGCATGTTCTTTTGCAATTTTAGTAATATCTCCTGATGATATTCTAGCTATTTCTTCTATTGTTTGTTCTTCTGATAATTTTTGAATATCTGTATAAGTTTTTTCTCCTTCTACTTTTTTATTAATATAATAGTTGTAATCACCTTTTGCTGCAATAGATGCACTGTGTGTAATACATAATACTTGTTGTATTTTGGAAATAGTTTTTAGTTTTTCCCCTACTGCTTTTGATGCTTTCCCGCTAATACCTGTATCAATTTCATCAAATACTAAGGTGGATACCTCGTCTACCTGTGCTAGTATTGTTTTAATTGCTAACATAATACGAGACATTTCTCCGCCAGAGGCAATTTTCACAAGTGGTTTTGCCTCTTCTCCAATGTTTGTACTGATAAAAAATTCTATTTTATCTAAACCATTTTCATGAAAGTTCCCTTCTATTTGATAATCAATGTTAACACTAAATTTAGCATTTGGCATTTCTAAGTTTGTAAGTTCTGTATTGATTTTTTCTGAAAGAAGAATAGCATATTGGTTTCTTTGTTCATTCATAGTTTTACAAATTGTAAGCATATTTTTTTTCATTTCATCTAATTGTCCTTTTAGTTTCACATTTACTTCTTCTAAGTTTTGTATTTTATCTATTTCATTTTGAATACTATTTTGATATTCCAAAATATTTTCTATATTATTACCATACTTTCTTTTTAAGGAATATAATAAATCCAATCTATTTTCTATATCATTTTGCATTTGTTCGTCAAATTCAGTTTCTTCTTTCATGTTTGAAAAATCTCTTGCTATTTCTTGTATGTCATAATAGGCATTTTTTAGTTCTGCTAGTTTTTTACTATAAATTTCTCCACAGTCTTCTATTTTTTCTAAACTTCGTATAGCATTACTAATACCTACAATTGCATTTTCATTTAATTCTTCATCAATAATTTTCATACTTTGTTTTAATTTTTCAGCATTATGAATAAGAGCTTTTTGCTTTTCTAGCTCTTCTTCTTCTCCTTTTTTTAGTTTTGCTATTTCGATTTCATTAAATTGATAAGTAAGTAAATCTAATTTTCTTGCTTTTTCTTGTTCATCTCCGTAATTTGCTTTAAGCTCTTGTTTTATTTTTGTATATTGGTTATATAGATTTTGATATTTTTCTTTTTGTTCTTGTATTTGCTTACCAATAAAACTATCTAAATAATTAATATGTTCTGTTTGATTTAATAACAGTTGATTATCCTGTTGTC
>CANSJB010000029.1 GCA_947647115.1 uncultured Clostridium sp.
GCATTTTGTGCCATTTGTTTATTATCATTTTGTATTTGAAGTTTATATCTTTTGATATCTTGCTTTATATGTTAGTCTATAACATAAATAGTACAGCTTTTTAGAAGCTCATCTACCACTCCTTTAGTGTATACCATATAGCCTTGTGGTAATTTATGAACAGTTGTCATAAGCTTTCTTTCTGAGTCAAAGGGTAGCTCTTTTACTCTAGGGTATTGTTCTAATACTGCTGGTTCAAAACCTAACGTAAAGCCCATATCAATTAAGGCTGTTTCTGTTGGGTCACCTGTTAATGTTTTATCTTTTGCCACTTTTGTATCATTACAAAACATACTAATACGAATTAGGTTTTGTAGTTCTTCTGGTATATTTTCTAAATTAATATCTTCTATATTTACTAGTTTATCATTATAAAAAATTTGCTTTACTGTCATTTTATTTTGTGTTAAAGTACCTGTTTTATCTGAGCAAATAACAGTTGTACTTCCTAAAGTTTCTACTGCTGGTAATTTTTTAACAATAGCATGTTTTTTTACCATTCTTTGTACCCCAATGGCTAACACAATGGTAGATACAGCTGCAAGCCCTTCTGGAATAGCTGCTACTGCTAGACTTACTGCTGTCATAAACATGTCTATCCAATCTTTATCATATAACAAACCTACTAAAAAAATAACAATACAAATAGCAATAGCTGCTATTCCTAAAGTTTTTCCTAGTTTATTTAATTTTTGCTGTAAAGGTGTTTGGGTATCTTGTGTTTCATTTATCATACCTGCAATTTTACCTACTTGTGTATTCATTCCGTGTTTCTACTACAATTCCCTTTCCTCTACCATAAGTAATTAAACTGGAGGAAAATAACATATTTTTTCTATCTGCTAAGTTTGTTTTTTGTTCTTGTATTACTTCTATATTTTTTTCAACAGGAACTGACTCACCTGTTAAAGACGCTTCTTGTGATTTTAAGTTAATTGCCTCTATTAGCCTTAAGTCTGCTGGTACATAATCACCTGTATCTAATATTACAATATCTCCTGGTACTAGTTCTTTAGATGCTATTACTTGTATGGTACCTTCTCTTAACACTTTTGCTACATGGGAGCTTAATTTTTGCAAAGCCTCTAGTGATTTTTCTGCTTTGCTTTCTTGCGCTACCCCAATAATAGCATTTACAATAACTACAATTAAAATTATAACAGAGTCTGTAACACCCTCTCCTTCTATATAACCTATTACTCCTGAAATAATGGCTGCTATAATTAAAATAATAATCATAAAATCTTTAAATTGTTCTAAGAATTTTATAAATAGGCTTTTTTTCTTTTTTGTTTCAAGTTCATTACTACCATAGGTTTGCCTATTGCTGGTAACTTGGCTTTTAGATAAGCCTTGGTTTGTATCTATTTTAAATTCTTGTGTTATTTCTTCTATTGTCTTACAAAACCATATTTTTTCTTCTTTCATTTGGCTTCCATCCTTTCTTATGTATTTTATTCTTTTTTAAATATTTATATTGTAACCATAATTTTATATTTTTACAAGTAAATTTTACATATTTTTGATTTTATGCTATAATAATAGAAGTAGACTTTGAAATAAAGTTAAATACCAAAAGAAAGAGAGTAGTCATCATGTTGCAGCATACATTACAGTTTCGCTTTGATGAGCGAAATAAGTTCCAGTTAAGAAAAGATATTCTTATTTCTGCAAGCAAAACAGCAGGCGGCCATATGACCCGCATTGGTGGAGGCGCCAATAGCAAATGCATCCGGCTTGCTCTGCCTGCCATTCGGAAAACTTTTAAGTTTTTTGTAAAAGACGACAACGACATTATCACGCAAAACCAGGTGATTTTTAATTTAGCTTGTTCCTTACAAGCTTATCAATTAAAGATTTGCCAACTTGACGATGTAGCACTGTCTATTTGTTTTTCTGGAGAGGATGATGAATTTTTCAAATTGCTAAAAGAGGTTTCGCAGCGGCGTTGGAGCAAAGCAATTGCTATATAAACTCTCTTTTCAAAAGGCTCATTGCAATTGCAATGAGTTTTTTGTATAAAAAAAGGAGTACCTAAAAAGTACCCCTATTTGTTATTTTTATTATTCTGCTGATTCTGCTTCTGATGTTTCTTCAGTTTCTGGAGCTTCATAAGCTTCTAATATAGCTTTTTGAATTTTCTCTCTAGTTTCAGCATTGATTGGATGAGCTATATCCTTAAATTCTCCATTAGGAGTTTTTCTACTTGGCATAGCAATAAATAATCCATTTTGACTTTCGATAACTTTGATGTCATGAACAACAAATTCATTATCAAATGTCACAGACGCAACAGCTTTCATTCTGTTTTCTGAATTTACTTTTCTTAAACGTACATCTGTAATTTGCATATTGTGTACCACCTTCCGAGTTTATTTTTGTACATTTCTTATGTACATTTATATTATTCGCCACTTTTTTTGTTTTTCCTTCTTATTTTTACAATTTTTATTTTAAATTTTATTTCACACCTTTCTAATCCATTTCATACAATACAGTAGAATATATTTTTTTCACAAAACCTTGTATAAAAAAACGTAAAAATGTTGAAAATTTATGATGGAAAGTATATAATAGCAATCAAAAATAGATAGATACCATTTAAAAGGAGTGTTATTTAAATTGGCTAATATAGAAGAATTAAAACAATATAAACATATACATATGATAGGTATTGGTGGAGTTAGTATGAGCGGTATTGCTGAGATTTTAAAATCTTGGGGCTTTTATGTAACTGGTTCTGATATGTCCTCTTCTGATACAACAGACCGTTTAATACAAAATGGTATTCCTGTTGTAATTGGACATGATTTATCTAGTTTATTAAGAGCTGATATTGTTATTTATAGTGCTGCTATTAAACCAGATGATATAGAGCTTATAAAAGCAAAAGAACTTAATATTCCTATCATAGATAGAGGTACTTTTTTAGGAAAAATTACCAAAGCATTTCGAAATACCATCTGTGTTTCTGGTACTCATGGCAAAACTACTACTACCTCTATGATTTCTACTTGTTTTTTGGAATCTCACAAAGATCCTTCTATTCAAGTAGGTGCTTATTTAAAACCAATTGATGGAAATTACCGTGTAGGTGGTAGTGAATATTTTATTATTGAAGCTTGTGAATATGTAGAAAGTTATTTAAAGTTATTTCCTAAAACAGAAATTATTTTAAATATTGATAATGACCATTTAGACTATTTTGAAACTTTTGAAAATATTGTAGCTTCTTTTCAAAAATATGTTAATTTGCTACCAGAAGATGGTCTTTTAATTATTAATAATGATGATGCTAATTGCAAAAAAATTGCCAAAGATGTAAATGCAAAAATTGTAACTTATGGTATCATAAATGAAAATGCTAATTTTGTTGCTCGCAACATTAGCTTTAATAAAAATGGCTTTGCTTGTTTTGATGTTTATCATAATAACTTTTTTTACAAAACAATCGAACTTTGTGTGCCTGGCTTGCACAATGTGTTAAATGCCTTAGCTTGTATTGCAACTTGTCATGAGTATGGACTTGAAAAAGAAGATATTAAAAATGCACTTCTCAAATATACTGGTGCTCACAGAAGGTTTGAATATATTGGCTCTTTTAATCAAGGTGTTAGTATTTATGACGATTATGGCCATCACCCAACAGAAATTTTGGCAACTTGTTATGCCTTAAAGCAAAAAAAATATAGGCAATCTTGGGTAGTATTTCAGCCTCATACTTATAGTAGAACCCAAATGTTATTAGATGATTTTGCTAAATCTTTACTTGACTTTGACCATGTTATTATTACTGATATTTACGCTGCAAGAGAAGATAATAACTATGGCATTTCTGCTTTAGATTTAGTAAATAAGCTAGAAAATACTTATCATAAAAAAGCCTTATATATTTCTGATTTTAACGATATTGTAAGATACTTAAAAGAACATACTATTAAAGAAGATATTGTACTTACTTTAGGTGCTGGTACTGTCACTGAAATTGGTCCAATGCTTGCTACTGACCCTTAAGTAAAATCACAAAAAAAGAAGACAGATTAAAATATTTTTTAGTCTGTCTTCTTCTTTTGATTTTTTACTTATAATCTACCATTGAAAGGGTAGGATATTGAAATTTTATACTATTTTGTGATACTACACCATTTTCTTTGTGGTCTTTAAAAAATGTCTCTGAGCCTTTTAGGAAGTATTTACGTTTTGCGTTTTCTTCTAGTTGCCCTCCTCCTATTATGACAGGGTCATTCCAAGTAACATCTACTGCATACCATTGGTAGTTAATTTGTACATAATTCCATGCATGTGATTCGGTTACTCCTTGTGAGTTAGTAGCTGTTCCTGAAACTAGTACACAAGGTACATTTACTTTTTCTAGTAAATATTTAAATGCTCTCGCATAGCCTTCACATACTGCTTTTCTATTATACAATGCTCCATAGATTGTAAATTCATCTTTCGTATTGGTTGCCGTTTGCTCATATTCTATGGTTGCTACTAACCAATCATGTATTCTAGTTGCTTTTTGTACATCTGTATTATTCGTTGTTTGTTCTATAATTTGGTCAACAATATTTTGCAAGTATTCTTGTGCTGCTTCTATTTGTTCTTTTGTTTGAAAACTTGGTTTTAAATAATTTGCATTTTCGCCAGGCCCAATCGTAACATTGTAGGTAATAATTCCTCCAACACTAGTTGCTTCTTTAATTAAAGTCATTTTATTGACATCAATATAAAATAAGTCTGGCTCATCATAAGAAAATGCATTCCATGCAGATTGAAAAGCCTTATCTAGTTCAGCTTCTCCTGTATCTGTATGCAATAATGTATTAAATTGAGTATTAAAGTCCATTTCATAAGTTCCTGTTATTAACTGTTTTTTGCTTTGTTTTAGTTTATCATAAATAGCTTTCCCAGTACTATCTAATTGACTATAATAATAATTACTAGAAATTAAACCAGTATTATTATTTCCACCAGGTGATTGGTCTTCTCCTCCTTGTGCACCACCTGCAATATCATTAATAACTGGTATAATTGGCATGGTTTGTTCTTCATTATTTAGGTTATTGGTTTGCTCCTCATTATTTTGTATCTGGTTTTGTTGTATTTGATTGTCTTGTCCATTTTTATTTACGTTTTTATCTTGTTTTAGTAATATCAGTTGTCCTATAATAAATGCTAATATTAGCAGTGCAATTACAATAATCATAATTATTATTACTTTAAAATTCTTTGGTTGTTTCATTACTTTGTCCCCTTTTTAATTTACTTCTTTCATTTGTTTTAACATAATATCTGCAAATACGCCATATCCCATAGTTGGATCATTTACTAATACATGTGTTACTGCTCCTACAAATTTTCCATTTTGAATGATTGGTGCACCACTCATACCTTGAATAATGCCCCCTGTTTTTTCTAGTAATTTTTTATCTGTTATTTTGATTAATATACTTTTATTGTCTTTGTTATTATTTAAAAATATTTTTTGTATTTCTATGTCATAGTATTGTCTGTTTCCATTTTCTAGTTCACATATGATTTGTGCTTTCCCTTGCCTTATTTCTTCACGAAGGCATACTTCCATTTCATCTTTGGCTGAAATATTAAAATAGGATGGTTTATTTAATACACCAAATACACCAAATGCAGTATTTTTAGAAATACTACCTACTGTATAGCCAGATTCAATCGTCCCCCTTATCTCCCCTGGTGCACCTTTTTGTCCTTTTGTAAGAGATAAGATATTAGTTGTTACTAGTTCCCCATTTTCTATCTTAATTAAACCTGCGGTATCTACATCTAATATGCCATGTCCTAAGCTAGCAAACATACCAGAAGCTGGCTCATAAAAGCTTAATGTTCCAACTCCTGCTGCTGCATCTCTTACCCATAACCCTATTTTATATTGGTTATTACTATTTTTTACAGGTGTAATACTTGTAGTTGCTGTTTGTTCATCTCGCATATATTTAATGGATATGGCATTTCCTTTTGAGTTATTAACTTCTTGCATTAAGTCATTGGTATTTCCTATTTCATTATGATTGATTTCAATAATACGGTCTCCTTCTTTAAGTCCAGATTTTTCATATGGTTTTTTGCCCTCTATTTCTGACATGCCAACTACTAATACTCCATCTGTATATAATTTCATGCCAATAGCACTACCTACTGGTACTACTGTTGTTTTTGGAATTACATTTACACTAATGTTTTTGACAGGAAATAGTTTAAATAAACTTAAGATAAAGTCTGCTTTTCCTACTTCATTTGTTTTAGCTTCCCCTATACTACTTACTGTTTGCAAAGTTTGCCCAGACTTTTTTTCTTTCAATGAAAGCCCTGCCATTGTGCGAATATTTAAGCCTTCCCCTTGTATGAGAATGTATTGATTGGGAAGAAACACAATATTGCAAACATAAATATAGGTTATCAGTAGGAAAAGAATAATTACTATTTTTTTTATGATATTTTTCATATGATTCTCCTTTTTATTTAGGATAACCATATTTTAAAATTTTAAACGCTTAATTTATTTTTTAATCATTACTAAAAGCATTCATATTAGCTTGATATAGGTCATATCTTTCACGTGCTAAAGCTTTGATATAATGACTTCTAATTTCTCTAATTCTTTCATTTTGAGCACCTGTATTATTAACATTAAATTGTATATAATCATTCCACTCACTATCTTTTCCTATAATCTGCCCTTTAATAATTTGGTCTGCTGGATAAATATTACCAGCACCTACAATACAGTGATAGCAAGCACTTAGTATTTTATTATTTACCCTTGTTTGAGGATAAAAGTATAAGTAGTTTCCTTCTGAAATTCTAACGGTTTGTCTTATAAAGCTTAAGTTTGCATAAGCTAGTGCATTTGGCTGGCTAGTTAGTTTTAGGTTTGTTTCCCTTTGTGGTTTTGCTAAATACTGACAGCCTGGCAAATGATATTCCCTTTGGTTTGTAACTGTATTTTGGCTAATTAAATAAATATTTTCTTTGTTAATGGTTTCTTCATTACTATCATTGGAAATAACACAATAGTTGTTATAATATTTATGTCCAATTGGTATCCCTTGCATAAAAGAAACCATAGATACTTTATTGGTTATTTTTTCCCAGTCATTTTCATTTAAAACAGGAAGTGCAAATTCATAGTTATTGCCAGAATACATGTTATAATTAGCAATAGCTGCTGCTAAATTTGTTTCTACAGAATTACGAATAACTGCCATACGGTTTTCATTAAAGGTAGAGCCGTGAAAGTAATGGGTCATTATTTTTATTTGCTACAAAAATAGATGTGCTATTTTCCTGCGCTGTATTGGCTACTGCAAGTTCTAATTTATTTCCTTTTTCATCAACAGCATGGGTTTGTGTAATACCATTTGTTAGGCTTTTTACTTCTAAGCTAAAATTCCTTGCCTTTTGATAATATTCAAAACTACTGGTACTATGCAAATGTCCATCTCCTCTAAAGTAGGTAACTGTTCCTCCATTTAGCTCAAAGGTCTCTCCTGTTCTTTTTCTTAAATAATCTACTATTTTTTGATTGGCATAAGAGTTTGTAATATACACTTTGTTATAGTCTTGATATCTAAAATATT
The DNA here is from genome assembly GCA_947647115.1 of uncultured Clostridium sp. Classification (GTDB taxonomy): domain Bacteria; phylum Bacillota; class Clostridia; order TANB77; family CAG-508; genus CAG-273. Next base: position 7,656 of record CANSJB010000029.1, read on the forward strand.
TCGTAGTAGAATTACTAACAGATGCTGATGGGTCATAATAAATTTTTTGTCCATTATATACTAAATAATCATAATCTCCCTCTTGCTTTCCATCTGCCTGTTTTTGTACAAATAGTAAATGTTCTGTTAATACTTCTGGGGTAATGGTAACATCATCCCCGTTTCCACGTATCCCGTCTGTATCATATACTAATCTCCAATTTTCAGGATTCCCTGTATCTACCATATCTATCACTGCATCTGGGTTAATTAAATAGCCTGACATAGTTTTATAAGTACCACTAAAGGTTCCATAAATAGTAATTGCATTATCTAGTGTAAAATTTACTACAAAATTTCTGGTACTGTCTTGATAACGACAGGAGTAATAGATATATGGTTTTAAGCCATAATTTGTGTATTTTTCTTTTTTTAGCTCTTCTTCTTGTAAGATTGGTTGCAAAACAGTAGCTGTTTTTGGGTCTTCTAAATATACATTATCATATTTACTATAAATATAATAACCATCATATAAAGTAAATACTAAAGCTGGTACATAGGATCTTAAGTCTTGTTTGGATAAGTCTTCACTACTTGATAAAGAGGTATAAAAAGTATTCACTGCTGCTTCTATATCTCTTATTTTAGAATCGCTAACACTAGAATATCTATTGTTTACAGTATTAATACGAAATGCCTTTACAGCATCATGAGTTGAGTCTGTAAGCTTAGCATTATAAGTAATTTGCAAATTAATCGTATCAATTTGTGACCAAATATAGGATGACATCATCATAGCAATTGGCAATATAATAATGATAAAAATAATTGCAATATGTTGCATTTTCATAAAGGTCCTATGCTCCTTTCTTTTGTATTTTCATCTTTTTTTAAGTTTTACTTACAAAAGCAGCCCTTCTAAATAAAGTAAGATGGGCTGCTTATTTTTCATTAATTGCTTCCATTTACAGTAACGATTGCTGATTTTTTAGCTGCGATTTGGTAAGAATCATTCCCTGTAATTTGATAAAAGAAATTTTTTAATAATTGTGCCATCGTTTGGTTTGTATTTTTAACAGTGACTGAAACCATGTCACCTTCTTTTAATTTCATTCTACCATTTTCATTCAATTTTTCTTCTACTTGACTGGTATATATATTATAATATACGTTTTCTCCAATTTTAGTCATTTCAGCTTGTGTTACTTTTACGCCTGGGTTTTCATCTAATTGAGATACTACAATTTCAGTATCAAAAGAGTTTCCTGTTGCTGTGATGGTTTGGATATATTTTTCGTAATCATCTAAAGTAATTTTACCTGTTGTTCTAATATCATCTACAAACTCATCTGTAGCAGCTTGTACAACAAGTGATGAAATATCATCTGTTCTTTCTGCTGATGACATAAGAGGACCCCCAAACATTAGCATAGCACCTAATATTAAACCTGTTACAACAATTAAACTATCGCCTATTTCTCCTCTTTGTGAAGCTAGCTTTTGTTTAACTTTTGAACTTAAGTTTTCTTCTTTTGCAAGGTTTAGTTTCTTTTCCTTTTTCATTTTTTCATCCCTTCTAATGGTTTAGGCATTTTTAAGTACCTATATAATTTGATATATAATGACTCTTTTTTTTCTGTTTTTTAGTAGCGCATTATCTTCTTTTTCTGTAAGATTATAGGTGTATTCTCCTAACATCTCTTTAAATTGTGTATTATTATATTTTCCTATAAAACCTTGGCTATTGTTTAGATGTTCCCTTTGGGTGTAATCATATTTTTGTCCATTATCACTTGGATAGTAAAACGGACTATTTCCATATAAAAAGGCATCTAAGTTTTTCTTAAAGTCTACATTTGCGCCTGTCCATGGTTCGTGTCTAATTGTTTCATCATCTACATCAAAGGTGCATACTTTTTTTTCATCATAACTGCTATATAAGGCTTTGTTTGTAGTATAGTATTTGGCAATATTTCCAGCATTAGGGTTTTTCCCTGTTTGTTCATCTATACCACTACCCCATAATTCTCTATTTGTTTGGCTTGTATACAGTGGTAAGGGTCTTGCATCTCTATCTAAAAATAGTACTGTATAGTTTTCTTTGTAATATTTATACAAAGTTGGAATAATGGTTTCTAAACCTACCACCCTAGTGGTATCTTCTGAAACAGTGTACTCATAAAATTTGGTAATATCACTTAAGGAAAGCACCGTTTTTGATACATGGTTTAATTGTGTAAACAAGTTAATTGCAACAGTTAGTGCAAGTACAAATACAAGTACTGCAAAAGCTATTTTTAAGCCATCGGTTGCGTTTTCCATAAAACATTTCTCCCAACTTTTGTTTTTTTATCCTAATTAGTTGTTACTTCTACAAATCCAACTGCTATAACATAACCTGTTGTTGCATCATAACCAAAAGATACTTTATAATTTTTACCAGCTTTTATGGTTGACCTTTTTGGGTTAACATTTGCGCTATTAAATGCTGCTGCTGTAACATCATCATCTGCTTCATTGCTTGTAACTTCTGAAGCATCTCCTGCTATTACTGTAACAAATTGGCTTGAATCTTCTGCTGTAGCTATATTATAAGATGCGATACTAGAGATAATTTGTCTAACTGTAGTACCTGATTGTACACCATCATATTGTGTAAATTGTCTATTACGTGTTTGAATTTCTTGTGATTTTATTTGGTCTCCACTGGCGATTCCTTCTGCTTGGGTATAAATCATCATACCTAGCCCTATAATTAAAATTGATAGTAAGATAGCACCTGCTATAATAAGTGCTTTTGATGCATTCTCCATGATAAAATTCCTCCTTAATTTTAACTTTTGTATTTTTTATTTTAAATTAGATTGCTCTAATAATAAAATCAAATTGTTTGTTCAAAGTGCATACTTTTCACATAATTTGTTTTTTCATGATATTGTATATTGGTACATTTAAAACTAGCATTATTAAATAGTGCTACAAATGTTTCTGTGCTACTTTTTTTGATATCTTCCATAGCCATTATTTTTTCTGATTGTTGAAATTTGATAGTAATTTTAATAGAGTTTGTCTGATTTTGTTCATAGTAAATACTATCTGGCTCTTTTTCTACTCCATTTTTTTCATTATCATCTATGGCTTTATTGATAATACTAATTAAAGTAGTTCCGTAAAATTTCTTGGTTTGTATAACGTTCATATACTTCATTATGGTTTTTGGATAAACTTGCCATCTTTCTTACATTATACACATAGTAACCTGCTATAGTAAGTATCATTATTAAAATAACTAAAATTATGACAAAAGTTTTTTTCATACTTTGTAACTTCCTTTATTATATCATTGCTTGCTAAAATATGCAAATATTTTTATGGTATTTTTTGTAGAAATTTATGGTTTAATTTACTTTTTATACCATTTTTAACTTTTTGTTTTCGTTTTTAGCTTTTTTTATTAATTTTTTTGCTTTTTACCTATCTTGTACAAGTACAACTAATACCTGCTTGATAATGCTCAAATTCCATATAGCAAACTCTTTTCGTAGTTTCGCTTATTTCTATACGTGTACATACATAATTTTTGGTTTCCTTTTGGGTAAGCCTATGTCCGTTTTCATAAACATAATTACCATTTTCGTCTTTTACATATGCTTCATGAAGTGAATTATTTTGGATAAATTCTAGTGCTTTATCATTACTCCAACTTTCAAGGTTAAGCCCTTCTTGTCTTAATTTTGGTATAGAAATTTGGATATAAAATGTAGCTTTATTATAATTTTGTACTTGTTTTAGTTCATGCTCTATATTACTTTGTTTAGCTAGGTTAGCTAAAGTAATTATATCATGTGCTGTACATAAAATTGGGGAATTATATTCTTTTTCATTGTCATCTTTGTCTTTATACACAGTATTCGTAGTACCATAATATTTTAAAAATTGGGTATTAAATTGGTCTATTTTGGCAGCTTCTATTTTGCTATACATATTTTTACTATAATTTCCATATAATGAAAATATATACACACCTAAAGTTAATAGTAAAACACCTATTAATACACTACCTGCCATAATCAAGGCTTTTGATGCATTCTCCATGGCTTAAAAACACGCCCCTTTCTTTTTTCTTTAAATTCCTACCTCTGTGTAAATCATTTTTATAATTCTGCCATTAGCTTTGTCATATTCTACTTGTGGCGTCTTGAACTTTTTATTTTTAAATTCTGTCATTTCTGCTTTTAAATCTGTATAGGTTTGTGAATAGTCACGAATCTCTTGAGCTTTTGTAGCAATATCGTTGTTATTGGTTAAAGTAGGGTATGTTTTTCGAACTAGCTCATTTAATTCTGCTGGACTCATACCTGCAATTTCTTGGGCTGTATATTTTTTTCCATCTATTTCTAATTTTCTATTATTAGAGCCTAACTTCCATTTGTTTAGGTCTGATTCTAACTCTTTAAATTTTTTAGTTAGTTCTTTGTAATTAGTATACTCTGTTTGATTCATATAAGCAGCCCCTGAAATTGGCTTAATGTATACTTCTAAAGTAATTGCTTGATAGCCTTTTAGGTTTGATTGCCTAATATTATAGTCTGCAATTAAATTAGCTACTGATAAAACTTCACTTCCATACAAACTACGATCAAAAGTTTCTATTTGTTTATTATATTCTGCTAACTTTTGTGCTTCTTCTGCTCCTGCCTCTGTTTGCATTAAATTTCCAAGTGAGCTAAACATAAATACTAGAGCACCAATAATTAGCATTGATAATAAAACAGAACCTGCCATAATTAACGCTTTTGATGCATTCTCCATATTTACCTCCCTTTTTTGTTTGAAATTTTATTTTTGTTTATTTTACTTTATCTTTTTATTTTACATTGATTGCATACTGTTAAATGAGTCTGTCATGCTGGTTAAACCGATAAATACTAATGGTACAATTAAGTATCCTACAAATAGTATAATCATTGGTGCAAAACCAATTGCTTTACCAATTCTACCTTTTTTAGAAATTAATCTTTCATTTGATTCTTTTCTTTTTTCTTGGTAATAATCTCTTTCTGTGTCTAACTCATCAAATGCATCTGGAATTGGTATTTTTTCTACTGCTGCTTGTAAACTCTCTACAATTCTAATAAATTGTTGATAAGATACATCTTCTTTTAATTGCTCTAATGCTTCCCAAGCACCACTTTCATAGTTATTTACACATTTGCTAATTGGCTCTTTGAAAATATTGGCATAACGTTCTAACCATTCTAGTATGATTTCTACATTTACCCTTTCTATTTTCATTAGCATCAGAATAATGGTATTAAACTGCATTACCTCATCTTCCATCTCCATTTGCCTCATTCTAGCTTGGAACTTAAGCATCCAAATTGGTGCCATATAAGCAATAATAGCAAATACCATTGCAAGTAATATTTCAAACCATTGCATTTGTTCTGTATTTACCGTATGTAATTTATCTAATACTCTGGCTGCTGCTGTTGAAACTTCTGCATCTTTTTTACCTAAATAATCTTTATTTACTTTTCCTTTTTTCATTACTTCTGCAATTTCATCTTTTGTTACTTTTAAATTCCCTTTAAAATGTCGAATATATTGGTTATCTGATTCTGTTAATTTCATAGCATTTTTATAGTCTTTTTCTGCCATCTGACCGTACGATATTAAAGTCTGTAGTTGGGTCTGTATAAACATTATTAATGGTAATTTGATGTAATTGACTAATTAAGAATAAAGAGGCAATAAATACTAAAATACAAAGTGTAATTCTATTGATATAAATCCATTCCATTTTGTCTTTAGATGCTGCATCTTTCATGTCTTTTTTTAGTTTTACATATTCTTTTGTACCTTGTTTTGGTAAAAATAAGTCTATTACTTTTTTTATTAATGGTTTTTTATATAATTTGGCTTGCCATGGGTTTTCTGTATTTTTTGTATTCATGGCTGTAGAGCCATTATCTTTTAATTTTCTTGTTAAAATATAACATACAAAGGTAGCAATTAGTAATAGTATTTGTACTATCATACCATCTTTACCATTGTAAAAACTTGCAGTAAAGCCGAATTGAGATACTGCCCAATTTTTAATTGGTTCTATTGCAAGCATTGGCAATATGGCAATAACTGATAAGCTTTGGAATGTATAGTCTAATTTGTCTCTTTTTAATATTTCTAGTTGCATTTCTTGTGTAATGTTATTTAAGTTTTTTAAATAAAGAGAAGAATTATCTATTTTACGGTCACCAAATTCTTTGGTTAAGTAAGAAACTCCTGCAAATTCCTTTAAATAGCTATTTGGTGCTATATCATAATATTTTTCTAATTCTGATTCTGGATCATCTGAAATGAGTACTTCATATATCTTTTCTGCTTGCCTTGACATTTCTGGCTTATCATCATCTTGTGCTACTTGATAAATCGCTTCTTCTACCATGTTAAATTCATGGTAAGCATGTCTAATTTCTGAGAAAAATTCAATTTGCTCTTTCAATAATTTGTTATCTAATTTGTCCACCATACCATCGATAAAGGTGTCTACCATAAATAGCTCAAAAATCAGTAGCATACTCATTAATAAGGTATTTTCATGAGTAATTGCAATGATAATAAGCGCTAAAGGAATTACAATGGCAATGGTTCTTGTAATAATTCTAGCAGCTTGCTTTCTAGTTAAATATTCATCATCAACATTAATAATAGCAAGCCTTCTTCTTACTTTTAATAAATATCTTTTTAAAAACGGTGTTTTAAGATAAACAACATATAACTTTTGGTAAATTACTTCTGTAGAAAAGGACTTTTCTTTTGTACCTTCTCTTAGTTTTTGTATTTCTTTCACCTCAGAGTTTTTGCCTTTTTTAGCTATGAATAAATAGGCAACTACAATGACTGCAAATAACGCTCCTACACCAATTAGTAAGTATTTA
>CANSJB010000030.1 GCA_947647115.1 uncultured Clostridium sp.
TAATTATTCAGGGGGTACATTTAGCAGTAGTACTGCAGAGGAGGTAACATTAAGAGCTGACCAAGGAGGAACCTATTACTTACATATATTATCAGTAGATAAAGCTGGAAATAAAATAGAAACAATATCAGACCCAATAACAGTAAGACAGCTTGCAACGCAAATTTCTTTAGATCAATCGACAATTACTATCAAAGAGGGCGGAACATCTACTTTAAATGCAACAATAAGTCCAAATAATACAGATAACAAAAAACTAATATGGACTACAAGTGATGCAAACATAGTAGCTTTAGCAAATACAGTAACATCAGGACAAGAAACCACTCGTAATACTGTAGGAATAACACGGAAAAAAAGGAGGTACAGCAACGATTACTGTTAAAACAGCAGATGGAAGTAATAAAACAGCTAGTTGTAAAGTTACAGTAAATTATCTAACAACAGGAGAAAAGCTAAAGGAAGGAGATTATGTAAATTACAAAGGTAAGAATGGATCTAATATATTATGTATGGTATTATATGGTCCAAAATCAAGTTATGGCTTACAAATAGTATCAATTAAACCAGTAGAGAAATATACAATAGGTAGTACAAACTTTAATACTGCTAAGTCGGATTATAATAATGTAGTTAGTAAACTTAATAGTAGGGCAGGTACATATTTAAATACTACCTATGCAACTGCAGCAAGATGTGTAGGAAGTAATCCAAGTAATCCAAATTCGGATTCTCCAGGATACCTTACAAGCACTTATGACTATATGAAAAATTATACTGGACAATTGAAAAAACAAGATACAAATTATAATACAGATATGAATAAAATGAGAAATTTAAATATAGCTCAACCTAGTTTTTATGATGATTATTATTTAGCATCAAGGGAAACATCTGGTACAAGTATTAGTCATAACTTTTTTGTACGTTATGCATATCAAAATGGAATGGCAACGAGTGTTCGGAGGAAGTACAATGTGTACAATCAGTACAGATGGTACAACAGGTCATTCCGTTACAAAAAGTTTACGTCCAGTATTTACCTTAAAAACTACATTGAAGGTTACAGATGGAGAAGGTACGTCTTCAAAGCCATATCAATTAACACCTTAATAAAGAATGAAAAAATGGAACTAATTAATTTTTGAAGTTCCATTTTTTTGTACTATTATATAATTTAAATAGCAATACTTATACAAACTTTTCAATGATTTCCCATACCTTTTGACTGTAAACTTTTCGCTCAGAAGAAAAGGGTAAAAAAGGAATATCTTTTAAGGAGTTTAAAATATTTTGTAAATTTTGTACATAACCATCTACTTTAGTAATGGCAATTTTATCTGCTTTATTTGCGATAATTAAGCAAGGAAGCCCGGTTTTTATAATATAATCATACATCAATTTATCATTAGCAGTAGGTTCATGTCTGATATCAATTAAAAAAACAATTAAGCCAATAACTTTACTTTTTTGCAAATACTCTTCAATAAAAGCTCCCACCTTTGTTTGTTCTTGTTTTGACATTTTGCTATAACCATAACCTGGCAAATCTACAAAATAAAATGTATCATCCATATTGTAAAAATTGATTTGCCTTGTTTTTCCAGGCTCACTGCTTGTACGAGCCAAATTTTTGCGGTTAATTAAAGTATTAATAAAAGAAGATTTCCCAACATTAGACTTACCAACTAGTACAATTTGAGGCAAATTATCTGTAGGGTATTGTTTGGGGCTTACCGCAGAAATCTGAAATTTAGGATTTTTAATTAACATACTTGTAATACCTTTCTATTATGTACATTTAATGAGATTTAGGTGTTAATACTTTTGTACCACCCATATAAGGCCACAATACTTCTGGTATGGTGATACTACCATCTTCTTGATAATGGTTTTCTAAAAAGGCAATTAACATACGAGGAGGAGCAACTACAGTATTATTTAAAGTATGAGCATAATAATTGCCTTTTTCGCCTTTAATACGAATGCCAAGACGTCTTGCTTGTGCATCTGTTAAGTTAGAACAGCTACCAACCTCAAAATATTTTTGTTGTCTAGGGCTCCAAGCTTCTACATCACAGCTTTTAGCTTTTAAATCTGCTAAATCACCACTACAACACTCCAAAGTACGAACAGGGATATCTAAACTTCTAAATAATTCTACTGTATAAGACCATAGCTTGTCATACCAAGCATAACTATCTTCAGGCTCACAAACTACAATCATTTCTTGTTTTTCGAATTGATGAATACGGTATACACCACGCTCTTCTACACCATGTGCACCTTTTTCCTTTCTAAAGCATGGAGAATAAGAAGTCATAGTATAAGGTAATTTATCCTTTACTAAAATTTGGTCTTTAAATTTACCAATCATAGAATGTTCACTAGTACCAATTAAATATAAATCCTCCCCTTCAATTTTATACATCATAGCATCCATTTCCTCAAAGCTCATAACACCAGTTACAACATTACTACGAATCATAAAGGGAGGAATACAATAAGTAAAGCCTTTATTAATCATAAAATCTCTAGCATAAGAAATAACACTAGAATGAAGCCTTGCAATATCTCCTGTTAAATAGTAAAAACCATTTCCAGAAACACGTCTTGCACTATCTAAATCAATTCCTTCTAAAGACTCCATAATATCTGTATGATAAGGAATCTCATAGGAAGGGGTAATAGGCTCTCCATATTTTTTAATTTCTACATTTTCACTATCATCTTTTCCAAGAGGAACAGAATCGTGTATAATGTTTGGAATTTTCATCATTTTTTCTTGAATTTGACTAGCATATTGTTCTTCTAATTTTTCATTTTCCTCTAATTGGCTATTGATTTCTTGTACTTGTTTTTTAATATTTTCAGCTTCCTCTTTTTTGCCTTCTTTCATGAAGTTTCCAATTTGGCTACTAAGTGAATTTCTTTGACTCCTCAAATCATCACCTCTAAGCTTTACTTCACGGTTTTTGGAGTCTAGTGCAAGAACCTCATCTACTAAACTTAATTTGTGGTCTTGAAATTTTTTTTTCATGTTTTCTTTTACTAAATCTGGGTTTTCCCTTAAAAATTTAATATCAATCATATAGCAAGCTCCTTCCATATATTTTTATTATTTCTGCCATTTTAACATGTTCTTGTTAATTTTTCAATGTGTATGCTTAAATTTATTGTAAATGATGATGATTATTTATCAATACTAACTGCATAAAAAGAAAAATTTGGAATATACTATAAACAAAATTTTAGAGTAAATAAAAGGGAGATGAGCAGATTGTACGAGGGCTACCAAAAAGAAGAACTAATTACAGAAAAATCAGAAGAAGACAAAAAAATTGAATTAATTATGAGTGTGCTAAAAACTAAAAAAGAATTAGATTTAGCTAATAGGAATTTTGAAACAGCAGAAGCGGGGCTTGTTGATTATTATGTGTATCAAATTAAAGCTACTAAAAGTAAGTTAGACTTTTTAGTAACAAAGGCCAAAAAAAGAGGTATTTCATTAGATATGATAGAAGAGCTTTATTTTAGAAAAAAACAAGTAGGATAAGTCATATTTGTCCAATTTCTTTCATACTTTAGTATTAAAATGAAAAAAGGTATGGTGAAGAAGGTTGGACTCTTTTAATGTATTTATAATCATTGGCTGTATGATTGCTTTATGGGTAGCAGGAAAAGTTTTTTCTATTCCGATAAAAGCAATTGCAAAATTAATAGGAAACTCTATTTTAGGCGGTATACTTATTTTTATAATTAATATAATTGGTAATGCTTTTCATTTTCATATTGGTTTAAATATAGCAACATCCCTTTTAGTAGGAATTTTAGGAATACCTGGGGTCATTTTGCTAATTGTTTTGAAGTTATTTATTTAAAACAGGAGATACCATAAAATAATAAACCTCCATGTTTTAACAACATAGGGGTTTATTATTTTTTAAACTATTCAACTGTAACAGACTTTGCTAAATTTCTTGGCTTATCGACATCTAGCCCTTTATTTTTAGCAATATAATAAGAAAATAGTTGTAATGGTATTACAGAAAGAATAGGGGAAATGAGTGGGTGTGTTTCTGGAATATTAATAATAAAATCAAAATAGGTATTTTTCAGTTTTTGATTTGTAATAACTAATGTTTTAGCCCCTCTAGATACTACTTCTTGAAGATTACTAATAGACTTTTCTATTAGATTTGGGTTTGTTAAAATACCAATTACAGTTACACCATTTTCAATTAAAGCAATAGGGCCATGTTTTAATTCACCTGCTGCATAAGCTTCTGAGTGAATATATGAAATTTCTTTTAGTTTTAAAGAACCCTCCATAGCAGCGTGATAATCTATTCCCCTGCCTAAAAAGTACATATCTTTTTCTGTATACACTTTTTTAGCAAATTTCTCAATTTCTTCTGCATTGTCAAGTACAGTTTCTATTTTTACAGGTAAATCTAAAATAGCGGATTTTAGCTCTTCTAAATGTACTTTATTATAACTTCCTAAAATTTCAGAAAAGTAAACAGCTAAAATTACTAATAGTACTACTTGAGAAGTGTAGGCTTTGGTAGAAGCTACTGCAATTTCAGGACCAGCATGAGTATATACAACATTGTCTGCTTCACGTGTAATAGAACTACCAATTACATTAGAAATAGCCAAGGTTTTAGCACCTTTTGATTTGGCAAGTTTTAAAGCAGCTATGGTATCTGCAGTTTCGCCAGATTGACTAATATAAATACAAAGTGTATTTTTATTTATAATAGGGTTACGATAGCGAAATTCTGAGGCAATGTCTACTTCTACTGGAATTTGACAAAGGTTTTCAATAGCTGATTTTCCAACTAAACCTGCATGCATGGCCGTACCACAAGCCACAATATATATTTTAGTAATATTTTGCAAATATTCTTTTGTAAATGTCAAATCTTCAAAATGGCAGTTATCACCTAATTTAAACCTAGCTCCAATTGTTTCACGAATAGAGTTTGGTTGTTCATGTATTTCCTTTAACATATAATCTTCATAACCATTTTTTTCCGCACTAGTAGCATCCCATTCAATATTTTTAATTGGTTTGCTATGTTCTAATAAAGTATTATCAAAAAAACGTACTGTTTCTTTACCAATTACAGCATATTCATGATCTTCTAATAAATAAAAATCTTTTGTATAAGAAAGAATGGCTGGAATGTCAGAGGCAATAAAGTTTTCATGAGTTCCTTTTCCAATAACTAGAGGGCTATCCTTTCTAATAGCAATTACTTCATTAGGAAATAACTTAGAGATAACTTCAATAGCATAACTGCCTTTTAAATCATCAACAGCTGACTTTACAGCTCGTAAAAAACGGTCTTCATCACAAATACCATTGGTATAATAATAGTGAATTAGATTGGGAATTACTTCTGTATCTGTTTCAGAATAAAAAGTATAACCATTATTAGCTAAAAACTCTTTTAGTTCATTAAAATTTTCAATGATACCATTATGTACAACAGCAAATTTACCACTATTGTCTAAATGTGGATGGGCATTTGGGGTAGAAGGTCTACCATGAGTTGCCCATCTTGTATGTGCAATACCAACACAAGAAGTTAAATCATCAATACCAGAAATTTGTTTTAGATTATTAACTCTTCCTTTATCTTTCATAACACGAAGATTATCATTTTCAATCACAGCAATACCTGCTGAATCATATCCTCTATATTCTAAGCTTAACAGGCCATTTATCAAAATGGGGGTAGCTTTTTGATTTCCTATATATCCTACAATTCCACACATATTTTGTTCCTCCTTTATTTTTTACAATTTAATTTTGCATTTTCTTTATTATATTACTACAAAAAATGTAATGTGTCAAAAATAAAGAAAAGAAGCCTACATAATATGTAAGCTTCTCTTAGAGGCAGAACATAAATTAATTCTTATTTCTCCTCTCTTGCATTGTTTGCTTGTAGTGTTTAGGCAGGCATGGTCGAATCGCCAAGCGCCTCATCGCCGAGGTAAACCTTGTCATCATCGGGGTAAATCAGAGCCCACTGGGTGTTGTTGTAGCGGTCATAAGCCTGATAGGTAACTCTGAACCCACGTTGATTCAAGAAGTCCACAGTTTCCTTCAGAACATGACCTTTGTACTTGACAGTGGGGTCGCCGGTGGGATTCTCAAGGGAAGATTCAATATCCTTAAGAATCGTGTTGATTTGCCGGGAGAGGTTGGCCTGTTTGACGCGACGAGCCAAATCCATGTCATCGGCATCGTCGGCAGAGCCTTGCAGGGACATTTCGGAAAGAGTGCTTGTGCCAAGGTCCACAAAACTGGTGGGACATTGCATTTTCCTAGATGCAAACATTGCATTTTCCTCCTTTTTGATGTCATTAAAATTTAAGATAAAAGCCAAAGGAATGTTAGTAACTACTATAGTTACTAAGATGTTGCATATAGCCATTTGAGGCATTAACTCTTACTATTATAACATAAAAAGATAGAGTTGTAAACAATTTATGGAAATAAATTAGGAATAATATGGAAAATTTAATAAATAGAGTATAGAAAAATTGTAAAATAACACAATATATGCTACAATAAATAACATAAAAATAGGGGAGGAAAGTGCAATTGTTTGATATAGAGCAAGAATTAAAGAAATTGCCAGATAAACCACGGTGTATATATTATGCATGATAAAGACGATAAAATTATATATGTAGGTAAGGCAATTTCTTTAAAAAATAGAGTAAGACAATATTTTAGAAAAACCAATAAAACCAAAAGAATTGAAAATATGGTTTCCTTAATAGACCATTTTGAATATATTGTAACAGATAATGAATCAGAGGCATTAATTTTAGAATGTAATTTAATCAAAAAAAACATGCCCAAATTTAATGTTTTGTTAAAAGATGACAAAACCTATCCCTACATTAAAGTAAATGTGCAAGAAAAATATCCAGATGTATATATAACAAGAAGAATTTTAAATGATGGAGCTAAATATTTTGGACCATATGCTAATGCTGGAAGTGCAAAAGAAATGGTAGACTTTATTAAATCTAAATTTAAAATAAGGCAATGTAAAAGCTTTAAATTTAAAGATAGGCCTTGTTTAAACTATCATATTAAAAAATGTGAAGCACCTTGCATGAACTATATTTCAGAAGAAGAATATAGAGAGCAAATCAATCAAGTAATTAGTATGTTAAGCGGCAAAACAAGCCAAGTAGTAAAAAAATTAGAACAAGAAATGAAACAGGCCTCTAGTAAATTAGATTTTGAAAAAGCAGCTTATTTAAGAGATAAAAAATTAGCCATAGAAAAAATAAGTTATGAAAGGCAAAAAGTTTCAAACCTTTCAGAAAATGACATAGATGTAATAGGGTTAGCTAGAAATGAACTACGTGTTTGTATCGAAGTATTTTTTATTCGAAATAGCAAAATGATAGGAAGAGAACACTACTTTTTTGATGACTTATCAGATGAAGAAGATAGAGAAATTTTATCTGACTTTATGAAACAATATTATATGAACAGCCTAATTTTACCACATAAGATTATGATAAAAGAAGCAATTGAAGAAAAGGAACTATTAGAAAAATCATTATCAGAAAAAGCAGGGAGAAATGTAGAAATAAAATCACCACAAAAAGGGGAAAAGTTAAAATTAGTAGAAATGGCAGAAAGAAATGCAAAAATAACATTAGAAAATACCCAAAGAGAAAAATACAGTATTGTAAATGAACTAAAAAAGGTATTAGGGATGGAAAATATGCCAAGAAAAATAGAAAGCTATGACATTTCTAACCTATCAGGAGAATATGTAGTTGCTGCTATGTGTGTATTATATGATGGAGAAGTCAAAAAAAATCTATCTAGGACTTTTCGTATTAAAACAGTATTAGGACAAGATGACCCCAAATGTATGCAAGAAGTTATTACCAGAAGATTAAAACATTCTATAGAAAACCCAAATGGAGGTTTTGGCGCTCTTCCAGATGCTATTTTTGTAGATGGAGGACTTACACAAATGAGAGCTGCTAGGGAAGCAATGGCAGTGTATGGTTTACAAATTCCACTTTATGGAATGGTAAAAGATGATAAGCATACAACAAGAGCTTTAATAGATGAAAATAGAAAAGAGTTAAAATTATCAGAAAGACTCATGAATACGATTACCTATTTTCAAGACTGTGTACATGAAAAGGCAATTGGTTACCACAGAAAATTAAGGGGAAAAAGCATTACAAAGTCTGAATTAGATGACATTATAGGAATTGGTCCTGCCAAGAAAAAAATATTATTAAAACACTTTGGAAGTGTAGCAAAAATAAAACAAGCAAGTGTAGAAGAACTAACAAAAATAAAAGGAATTAATGAGCAGCTAGCTAAAAAAATATTGGGAAAATAAAACACCTATCTTATTTTATCGTTAGAGTATGTCAAAGATAAAATGTAAAAAAATGTAAAAATTTTGTATACGATTTTTAACATAAAACATAAAAAACAAGCATATATTTTTAAAAGAATTATAGATTAGGGGGAATTTTGTTTTATGGAGTATACAAAAGATTTAATTTTAAATGTACATTATAGTGAGGTGCCAAATAGGCTGAATTTTAAAAGAAAAGATAGGACAAGCCATTTTTTTAAAATGTTAAAAGGGCATAAAATAATAGCAACTAGTGTAATTGCTGCTTGTATTTTAATGATAATAGATGGTATACTAGTAACAAATTTTATAAAGATTTTAGAAACATTGTAAAAGGAATGAAGGGAGAAAAGGCTATTTAAGTAGTATGAAAAGAAAAAATAGATATTATGATAATTAAGTAGCTGAAAGTAAAAAAATGAATATAGCAAATAATTGGAAAGATTATGAAATATTAGATATGGCAAATGGGGAAAAATTAGAAAGATGGGGAGAGGTTATTTTAGTTAGGCCAGACCCACAAATCATATGGAAGCAAAAAAGCTTTCCTAAAAAATGGAATCATGTAAATGCCAAATATCATAGAAGTACATCAGGTGGAGGCAATTGGGAATATGAAAAAAGTATGCCACAAAGCTGGCAAATACAATATAAAGATTTAAGCTTTCAAATTAAGCCAATGGGTTTTAAACACACTGGCTTATTTCCAGAGCAAGCAGTTAATTGGGACTGGATGATAGAAAAAATAAAAAAAGAAAATAGAACCATTAAAGTACTAAACCTATTTGCCTATACTGGTGGAGCAACAGTTGCTTGTAGTTATGCAGGAGCTGAAGTTTGTCATGTAGATAGTTCAAAAGGAATGGTAACTTGGGCAAAAGAAAATTTGCAAGTATCAGAACTAAAACAAAGACCTGTTAGATTTATTGTAGATGATGTATTTAAATTTGTAAACCGTGAAATACGTAGGAAAAACACCTATGATGCTATTATTATGGACCCTCCTTCTTATGGAAGAGGTACCAATGGTGAGGTATGGAAATTTGAAGAAAACTTGCCAGAATTAGTAGAGCTATGTTCTAAAGTATTATCGGAAAGGCCATTATTCTTTTTAATTAATTCTTATACTACAGGTATTTCAAGTACGGTATTAGAGAATATTTTAAATTTAACTATTAATAAAAAAAATAAAGGAAAAGTATCTTGTGGAGAAATTGGTTTACCAATGACAGGCTCTTCTTTAGTATTACCTTGTGGTATTTATGGAAGATGGGAAGCCTAATGTTTAAAAAAACGTAAGAAGAAAGATAAAATAGATAATAAGAAAAGGTAGAAGATAAAATGGAGCAGTTAAAAGTAATTTATGAAGATAATCATATAATAGTAGTACAAAAGCCAGTCAATATCCCATCCCAAGCAGATAAAACAGGAGATAGAGATTTGCTAACAATGGTAAAACAATATATCAAAGAAAAATATAACAAACCAGGTAATGTATATGTAGGTTTAATACATAGGCTAGATAGGCCAGTAGGTGGTGTAATGGTTTTTGCAAAAACCTCTAAAGCAGCTGCTAGGCTAAGTAACCAAGTAAGAGAAAAACAATTTCAAAAAACATATTTTGTTATAGTAAATGGAAAAATGGAAAAAGAACAAGATACGTTACAAGACTATTTACTAAAAAATGAGCAAAAAAATTGGAGTAGAGTAGTACCAGAAGGAACTAAAAATAGTAAGATTGCTATATTAGACTATCAAGTTTTAAAGTATGAACCAGAAATAGATTTATCTGTTTTAAAAATTAATTTACATACAGGTAGACATCATCAAATAAGGGTACAATTATCTAGCAGAAATCACAGCATTTATGGAGACCAAAAATATGGAGGAAGAGGGCATGGAAAACAAATCGCTTTATGGGCATATAGCTTAAGTTTATACCACCCAATTACCAATGAAAAACTAACATTTTATTCTATTCCAGAAACAACAGGTAGCTGGAAAATACTAGAAAATATTAAAGAGCACATTTAGACCTAAAATCTAAAGTGTGCTATTTTTTATGTTTACTATTTTTATATCAAACTTATCCTATTTTATATAAAAATGAAAAGCAACTAATCTCATCATTATTTTTAACAGTTTTATAAATAAGATTTCCTAAAATAAAAAATTGCGTATAAAATAACATTAGTTAATTTGAGGTAAAAAAATGATAGATAAATTTTGTGATTATATAACTAAAAAAATAAAAGAAAATGTTGCTGATATAGATGAAGAAAAAGAACTAGTTATTAATTTTGGAGTCAGAATTATATTTGGCGAAATGCCCAAAATTATACTACTATTTATCATTGGGTTTTTATTAAATTTAGGATGGTATACAGTCATATTCTTTTTCTTGCTTGCTATTTATCGTAGCTTTACAGGAGGGTTTCACCTAAAAACTCATTTGGGGTGCATGATTACGACTAGTATTTTATACTTAGGACCAATTCTACTTGCTAAATATATGACATTACCACAAAATTATATTTTGTATGGTATGGCAGCAATTGTAGCAATATTTAGCATTTTTATTATTACAAAATATGCACCAGCAGATACTGAAAATATCCCTATTTTAAGTAAAAAAGAAAGAAAAGCTAAAAAGGTAAAAGCCTATATTACTTTAGTATGTTTATTAGCAATTATTGCTTTTAGCCCAGATAGAACTATAGCATATATGTTGGTTTATGGAATGTTTTTGCAAAATTTAACTGTTTTACCAATTGCCTATAAACTGACCAATAATAAATATGGTTATGAAGTTTACACACAAGAAACAGTTTGATTTATTGGATAATAATGCATTAGCCGGCAATGCTTATTATATATATTACTATCTATTTAATAGTAAAGGAGGAGTACTAATGTTAAAGTTACTAGCAAAAGTAGCTGAAAGATATGCAAAGGCAGCAAATACAGCATGTATTATTATAGGTGTTGTACATCAACCAAAAATGCCTGCATCATTAATTAAAAAAGACTAATTCATCAAATTTAAATAAATAAAAATTTCTTAAAAAAAACATAAAAGGTAGAGCTTTGGCTCTACCTTTTAATTTAATAATAGATTTCTAATTGTTGGATAAAGTATTCTTCATTTTTAGTAGTAAATAAATTTAAATTATTGTTTTTCTTTAGAATTTGTCTTACTTCCCATAAACCAAGTCCACTATTGGTTTTTTTAGATTTTGTAGTAAAATCTTTATCAAAAATTCTATCTACATCCACTTCTTTATCTGCATAAGTATTTTCAATTACCATTACTAAACGACGACGATTTTGCTCGTTTCTAAAATTAACTCGAATCATTTTATCATCACATTCTGAGGCAGCTTCAATTGCATTATCCATTAAAATTCCTAATATTCTGGTAAACTCATATATTTTTACTTGTTTTTCAAATTCATTTAAATCAACTAATACCTCTAATGTAATTTGTACATCAATTTCATCTGCTTTGTGATATTTAGTTGCTAAAATATTATAAATAGCAGGATTGTTAATCAAAGTTGGGTTTAGGGCAGTTAAATTATTAACACGATTACAATCTTTAAGAAGTTGTGAGTAATATTTTTTTAAGCCTTCTAAGTTTTCGGTTTCAATATAACCACCAAGTCCTTGTACAATATTGTTAAAGTCATGTTTGAAAGTTCTCATATTATCATGTAAGATAATTAAAGTTTTATTATGTAGTTGTGCTTCTGCTAAACTAAGAGAGGTAGTAGCTAATTTAGTAGTATTTAGTAAGTTATAGATACTAATAAAAAAGAACCCAATTAAGCTGACAATACTAATAATCGTAATTCCAATTGGCATTTTATCACTATAAAATACAATTAAGTAAAATTGTACACCAATTGCTAAAATACCTAGTAAGGCATTTAGAAAAAATAAAGCTTTGTTCTTTTTGTCCATAATTTCTAAATTAATATGAATTTTAAAAGAACGGACAAGTAAATAAAGCAGAAAAATGCACAAATAAATACTAAGTGTAAAAATAATTCTATAAATAGGAATTGTCATAACAAAATCATAAGATATATGGAAAGCCATTGAGGAAAGTTGCAACATGAATAATTCTAAAACACTACTTATAATCAGCGCAATAAATTCAGAAAATAATGTTTTAGGCCAAGAGGCTTTTAATATAAATTTAATTGACAATATCATAACAAAAATATTACAAAAAGTAGAATAAGGGTTAAGTACAAAAGTTCTAATGAGAAATCCTAATATACTAAAAGATACTACATAAATAATCTTAGACTTTTTGGTTGATTTAATATCTAAAAGAGTAGTAAAAAGTAACATGGTGACAATAGCATCAATAAAGCCAAGTGGTAAATATAAAATTTTTACCAATAACTCATTTTGCGTTGTAAGCGCCGTCCAAATGGTTTGAATAATTTCCATCATTAAATACCTCCATAAATTGATTTTTATATTTTGGACCAATATAACATTTCGAATCTTGTTTATTATCTAAAAATATAATGTTATTACTGGTGTTAATATCTGTAACTTTTTGCAAATTTACAATATAAGATTTATGACATTGTACAAATTGAGTAGGAAGCATGGGTAAAATCTTTTTAAAAGAGCTGTAAGTTTCATAATCTCTGGTATCAGTATGAAACACTACTTTCATGCCATCTTTTTGAATATACTGGATACTATCTTGTTTAATAATTGTTTTGTTGTTATCTAACCTAACAAAATTCGATTGAGAGCCGGATGCGTCTTCAAACAATCGAATTAGGGTTTCTTCTAGTCGTTCTACAGTAATTGGTTTAGGCAAATAGTCAAAGGTTTTATATTTATATGCCATTAAACCATATTCTAGGTGCCCAGTTGTAAATATGATGTATACATTTTTGTCTTTTTTACGAATCATATTAGCTAAGTCGAGTCCTGAAACTTTCGATTTTAAATCAATATCTAATACTAAAACATTTACAGGGTTATTTCTAATATAATTGACTAATTCAGCAGGTTCGGTAGTACTAAGTACAATTTGAGCATTAAACTTTTTACTAATAAAAATGGACTCTAACATTTTTTCTAATTTAGTAAGCACATTGTAATTATCATCACATAGTACAAAATCTAACATACATTATCCTCCATATATATTGTATAAGTCAGTAAAATGGGATAATCGACAAAATATCCCATCATTACCTAAAATTTTCCAATTAATCTATATAACTATAATCTAAATTAATTATATTGTCAAGCTTTTTTGAAAAATATTTTAAAATGTCGAATTTAGTAGAAACACATCTGTATTAACGAAAACGCGAAGTTATAAAATAGAAATAAATCAAAAGAAGAATGGAAAAATATGTAATTTTACAGATGCTATTAGCACTAGAATTTTTGAAATTATCAAATAACTATTTTGCTATATTTTAAAATTTTACTCCCAGAATTAAGGAAGAGAAAGATTGATTTCTAATTTTTTTGCCTGAAATGTAAAATAGAGATAAAAAGTGTTGAAATAATATACCTATTGGTGTAGAATAAAGAGTATAAAAAATAATACAAAAGGGAAAACTGATAAAATATACAATGGAGGAAATAGAAAATGGAATTAACGTTAAAAACAATAAAGCAAAGGCAAGGTATAACATTAATAGCCTTAGTGGTTACAATTGTAGTGCTTTTGATTTTGGCAGGTATTACTTTAACTTTATTATTTGGAGAAAACAGCATTTTAAAAACTGCCAAAGAGGCAAAAATAGCACAAAAACTAGCAGAAATAGAAGATGAGGCAAACTTAATCTATACAGATATAAAAATAGAGCAATATAAGAATAACCCAACAGTGACTCTTAATATTTCAATGGAAGAAGTAATAGCAAAACTAAAACCAAGTGATGATTACAAAATAGAAAAGATACAAGCAGAGGGAA
>CANSJB010000031.1 GCA_947647115.1 uncultured Clostridium sp.
TAAAAATACACCTCCAAATGTTAGATATTTTGTCTAACATTTGGGGTGCACTTCATTTAGGGGTTTATTTTTTTAGCTAATTTGTATGAACCCTCATATTCTATAAGCTTGGTGGGCATCATTACCCATATTAGAACACTTATTGTTCGTATTATCACTAAATGGTTGGGGTAGTAAGATTCGAACTTACGAAATGACCGGGTCAGAGCCGGTTGCCTTACCGCTTGGCGATACCCCAATTTGAAATCAATAACTTATTTGATTTTTTAGCATTTTTATAGTATAATAATAGATACAGCAAAATGCTGATTAAAAAATGTAAGGGAGTAAAAAGAAATGAGCATCCAGTATAACTTCGTAGAGGAAATCTATCAGGGCAGACGTACTTTGGTCAAACTGTGTGATGATAAAGGACAGCTGGCTTGCATCGGCATTCATACCGGCGAAATTGGCACTATGGTAATTCCGCCGGATCGGCCGGAAGTAGAATATGCCTCTTTCATCCTCTCTCAGTTTAAGGAAGCATATCCCAAGATTACTTGGAGCATCGCCTCCTAATCACTCCTCAAACCATTTACCAATGGGTTGCACATTTGCAACCCGTTGGTTTTTTATTTTTCTTACTTCTTTATGTCTCCTATAAATACTGCTGCATCTTCTAATTCTGATTCTATGTTTAATAAACGATTATATTTTGCTACACGGTCTGTTCTACATGGTGCACCAGTTTTAATTTGTCCTGCATTTGTTGCTACTGCTACATCTGCTAAAGTTGTGTCTTCTGTTTCTCCACTTCTATGTGAAACAACTGCTGTATAACCATTTCTTTTTGCAAGTTCTATAGCTTCTAGAGTTTCTGTCAAAGTTCCTATTTGATTTAGTTTTATTAATATACTATTTGCTGTTTGGTTATCAATTCCTTTTTGTAACCTTTTTATATTTGTTACAAATAAGTCATCCCCTACTAATTGTACTTTATCTCCTATTTTTTGTGTTAATTGTTTCCAGCTTTCCCAGTCTTCTTCTGCCAAACCATCTTCTATAGAAATAATTGGATATTTTTCTGCTAGACTTACAATAAACTCTACCATTTGTTCTTTTGTTTTAAATTGTTCTGTCTTCCAGAAATAGTAACCATCTTTTCCTATTTTTTTAGCTTCATCATACATTTCTGTTGCTGCTACATCTAGGGCTAAACATACATCTTCTCCTGGCTTATATCCTGCTTGTTTAATAGCCTCTAATATTAATTCTACTGCTTCTTCTTCACTTCCTAAATTTGGTGCAAAACCACCTTCATCTCCAACACCTGTTTCATAACCTTTTGCTTTTAATACTTTTTTTAGATTATGATATACTTCTACACCCATTTGCATACATTGGCTAAATGTTTTTGCTCCTACTGGCATAATCATAAATTCTTGTACACTTAAACTATTATCTGCATGCTTACCACCATTTAAAATATTCATCATTGGAACTGGTAGCCTTTTGGCATTAACTCCTCCTATGTAGTTATATAAACTCATATTCAAAGACTGTGCCGCTGCTTTTGCAACTGCTAAAGATACCCCTAGCATTGCATTTGCACCTAGTTTCCCTTTGTTTTCTGTTCCATCTAATGCAATCATAGCTTTATCTATCTTTATTTGTTCAAATGCATTCATGCCTTCTATTTCATTTGCAATGATTTTATTTACATTTTCTACAGCCTTTAAAACTCCTTTTCCTAAGTATCTATCTTTATCTCCATCCCTTAATTCTACTGCTTCAAAACTACCTGTTGATGCTCCAGATGGAACCATAGCAACACCT
Source organism: uncultured Clostridium sp. (assembly GCA_947647115.1). GTDB lineage: Bacteria > Bacillota > Clostridia > TANB77 > CAG-508 > CAG-273. Next base: position 1,816 of record CANSJB010000031.1, read on the forward strand.
ATACTTCCATCTATTAATACCACCTCTACTTGTACAGTTGGGTTTCCTCTTGAATCTAGCACTTCTAGCGCTTTTACACTTTCAATTTCCATGTAATCTTTCATTTTTTCTCATCCTTTCTTTTTTTATAATATTTTCATAAATTATTTTTCATTACCTTTTTACTCAAATTGATATAGCTTTTTCTACTTTTCAATTAAGCTTTCTCCTGTCATTTCTTGTGGCTTTTCAAGTTCCATTAATTCTAACATAGTTGGAGCTAGGTCTGCTAGTTTTCCTTCTTTTAGTTTTACCCCCTCTACTCCTATTAATACTAATGGTACAGGATTTGTTGTATGAGCCGTATGAGGCTCCCCTGTTTTATAATCTATCATCTGCTCTGCATTTCCATGGTCTGCTGTCATTAAAATAATACCCTTTTTTTCTTCTACTGCTTCTACTACTTTTTGCACACATTCATCAATTGCCTCTATCGCTGCAATCGCTGCTTCTAAATTACCAGTGTGTCCTACCATGTCTGGATTCGCATAATTTAAGATAATCACATCATATTTCTCTTGCTTAATCGCATCTATTACCTTAGTAGTTACCTCATAAGCACTCATTTCTGGTTTTTGATCATAAGTTTCTACTTTTGGTGATGGCACTAATATTCTTTCTTCTCCTGGATATTGCTTTTCCTCTCCACCATTAAAGAAAAAAGTAACATGTGCATATTTTTCCGTCTCCGCAATTCTTAGTTGTGTTAACCCTTGTTTAGAAATATATTCCCCCAATGTATTGTCTAATTCTTCTGGCTTAAACGCTATTTTTACATTTGGAATACTTGCATCATATTGTGTAAAACATACATAATGTAATTTTAGCTTTTCTGCTGGAAAACCATCAAATTGTGGATCTACCAAACTTCTTGTAATTTCCCTTGCTCTATCTGGTCTAAAATTAAAAAATATAACAGAATCATTATTTGAAATTTTAGCAATTGGTTCTTCTCCATTACAAATAACAGTAGGTTCTACAAACTCATCAAATACTTCTTTTTGATATGAGCCCTCTATAGCACTAATAGCAGAACTTGCTTTTTGCCCTTCTCCTCTTACTAATGCATTATATGCCTTTTCTACTCTTTCCCATCTTTTATCTCTATCCATACTATAGAATCTTCCACATATTGTCGCAATTTTACCAATACCCTTTTCTTTTATCTTTTCTTCTAACTTCGTAATATAGGTTTCCCCTGATGCTGGTGGAGTATCCCTACCATCTAAAAAGCAGTGTACATATACCTCTTCAAAGTCTTTTCGTTTCGCTAATTCTAAAAGTGCTGATAAATGTCTTATATGGCTATGTACCCCTCCATCTGAAAGCAAGCCCATAATGTGTAGCTTAGTATGATATTTTTTGCAGTTTTCAATCGCCTCTGATAGTTCTTTAATACTAAAAAAATCTCCATCTTCAATTGATTTTGTAATTCTTGTTAGGTCTTGATAAACTACTCTACCTGCTCCAATATTGGTATGCCCTACCTCTGAGTTTCCCATTTGCCCATCTGGTAAGCCTACATTTAAACCACTTGTATAAATAGTTGTCGTCGTCCATGTTTTCATTAGTTTATCTATGTTAGGAGTATTGGCTAACTTTAATGCATTTGCACTGTCATTTTCATTATTGCCAAAACCATCTAATATCATTAGCATTGTCGGTTTTCTTCTCATGGTATTATCCTTTCTTTTAGTGTTTATTTTTGTCACTTTAGGGACGTTCTTTTTTTTGACACTTTTGTCATTTTAGGGACACTCTTAATAGTTGTATAGTATGTCCCTTTTTTGACATTTTTGTCACTTTAAAGAACGTCCCCAAAGTGACAAATTGGAGCAAACTCTTCTACCTTTAGGCTTGCACCACCTACTAATCCTCCATCAATATCTGTTGTAGAAAATAGTTCTTGGCAGTTATCTGGTTTTACACTTCCTCCATATAGTAGGATAGTATTTTGAGCAGTTTCTTCTCCATAGATTAAAGCAATTTCATTTCTGATTGCTTTTATTGCTTGATTTGCATCTTCTGCTGTTGCTGTTTTTCCAGTCCCAATTGCCCAAATTGGCTCATATGCTATCATTATATTTTGTATTTGTTCTTTTAAAATTGTTTGTAAAGCCATTCTTGTTTGTGTAGTAATAATTTCTTCTTGTTTTCCTTTTTCTCTTTCTTCTAAGGTTTCTCCTACACATATAATTGGTTTTAATTCATTTTTAAGGGCTGCTTTTACTTTTTTATTTACAGTTTCATCTGTTTCATTAAAGTATTGCCTTCTTTCAGAGTGACCAATAATGACATATTCTACTCCTATGCTTTTTAACATTTTAGCAGATATTTCTCCTGTATAGGCACCAGATTCTTCCCAGTGCATATTTTGTGCTCCTATTTTTATATTGGTGCCTTGTGCTGTTAGTAGGCTATAAAATAAATCTGTATAGGGCACACAAAGTATAACTTCATTTTGTGTACCTTTTACAGCCGTACTTAAATTTTCTACAAATGAAATTGCCTCATTAGGAAGCATATTCATTTTCCAGTTTCCTGCTATTACTTTTTTTCTCAATTGATTTCCCCTTTTCTTTTTTTTACATGATACATTTTACTTTTTGTCTTCTAAGGCTTTAATTCCTGGTAATTCTTTGCCTTCTAAAAATTCAAGTGATGCTCCTCCACCAGTTGATAAATAGATGTTACTAAATTGTTCTGGTGTTTTGCCATTTTCCATAGCTTCTTTTTTTACCTTTTTAATGGCTGCTACAGAGTCTCCACCACCAATTACACATTTAGCGTTTGTGGCTGCTATATAATTTGCTATGCTTTGGGTTCCTTTTGCAAAACTTGGAGCTTCTGTATAGCCTAATGGGCCATTCCAGCAAATTGTTTTAGCATTTTCTAGGGCATGTATGCAGTTTTCTATTGTTTGTTCTCCTATATCTAATATATTAAACCCTTCCATTATTTGTTCTTTTGCTATTTCTTTATTGTCATTTAGTATTACTGCTTTATGCTCTGCATTTTCAATTGTTTCTACTGTAAGTTCTGTACCTTCTGGAATTTTAGCAGCATACCCATCTACTGGAAGTATTATTTGTACATTTTTTTGTTTTGCTTCTTCTAATAAACGTTTTGCTTCTTCTATTTTATCTAGTTCATACATAGAACTTCCTATTTCATAATTCATTGCTTTTAAAAAGGTATTTGCCATTGCTCCACCTACTATAATGGTGTTTACTTTGGTAAGCAAGTTCTCAATAACACCTATTTTATCAGAAACTTTGGCTCCCCCTAAAATGGCTACAAATGGCTTTTCTGGTTGTTCTATTACTTTTCCTAGTTCTTGTACTTCTTTTTCTATTAAAAAACCTGCTACACTATTTTTTACATAGTGTGTAATTCCTTCTGTTGAGCTATGGGCTCTATGGGCTGTTCCAAAAGCATCATTTACATAGATTCCATCTTCACCAATTAAGTTTGCTAATTCTTGTGATAAAGTTGGTTCATTTTTTTCTTCTCTTGGGTCAAAACGTACATTTTCAAGTAGTACTACTTCTCCTTCTTTTAGGTTTTGCACTAGCTGTTTAGCATCTTGTCCTACTACATCTTTAGCAATTTTTACTTCTTTACCTAATTTTTCAGCTAATTTTGCAGCTACTGGTTTTAAAGAATATTTTTCATTCACTTGTCCTTTTGGTCTTCCTAAGTGGGAGCAAAGTATTAACTTTGCTCCATTTTCTAGTAGATATTTTATCGTTGGAATGGCAGCTACAATTCTATTGTCATCTGATATAATACCTTCTTTTAGAGGTACATTAAAGTCTACTCGTACTAGCACTTTTTTGCCTTTTACATCTATATCTTGTATTGTTTTTTTATTCATTTTATTACTTTTTCCTTCCTTTTAGTAAGCCTTATCTTATTTTCCAGTGAAATTTTTAGCTACACTTTCTATATTTTGTAATTCAAAGCGATATTTTTGCTCTACCTTTGGGTATTTTTGTTTATCTACTTCTTCTAAGAACATTTCATAAGGCCTTATATATAAGTCTCCTTCTCCATATAGCCTTCTGTATATCACATATTTTTCATTTGTTTCACTATGTGTTGCTATATCTTCTACCAAATAATAGTCTCCTTTAAAATGTTTATATATTCCTTTTATTTTTACAGATTCTTGCATTTTATCATTCTCCTTTATAATAGTTTCTTTATGTTTCTTATTTGTTTGAAATGTAAATTGCTAAATCAACTAATTTATTTGAGTAACCCCATTCATTATCATACCATGCTACTAATTTAACAAAGGTATCAGTTAGGCTAATACCTGCTGTGCTATCAAAAATAGAGGTATGTTCATCATGGATAAAGTCAGATGATACCACTGGGTCTTCTACATATTCAATAATGCCTTTCATTTCATTTTCAGATGCCTTTTTCATCACTTCACAAATTTGCTCGTAAGTAGCTGGTTTTTCTAAGTTACATGTTAAGTCTACTACAGATACATCTACTGTTGGTACTCTAAATGCCATACCAGTTAGTTTTCCATTTAAGGTTGGGATTACTTTTCCTACAGCTTTTGCAGCTCCTGTTGAAGATGGTATGATGTTACTACTTGCTGCTCTTCCGCCTCTCCAATCTTTTTTAGATGCTCCATCTACTGTTTTTTGTGTAGCTGTTGTACTATGAACTGTTGTCATTAAGCCATCTTTAATCCCAAAGTTATCATTGATTACTTTTGCTAATGGTGCTAAACAGTTTGTTGTACAAGATGCATTTGAAATAATGTTCATGTCATTTGTATATTCTTGATTATTTACTCCCATTACAAACATTGGCGCATCTTTAGATGGTGCAGATATAATAACTTTTTTAGCTCCTGCTTCTATATGTGCATTTGCTTTCTCAATTGTTGTAAATACACCTGAACATTCTAATACAATATCTACTTCTTCTTTTCCCCATGGAATATTTTTTGGGTCCATTTCATTATATACTTTTATTTCTTTTCCATTTACAATTAAATATCCTTCTTTAAATGATACTTCTCCTTCAAATTTTCCATGTACAGTATCATATTTTACCATATATGCCATATAGTCTGCTGTAATAAATGGGTCGTTTATGGCTACAACCTCTACCTCTTTTTTATTAAATGCTGCTTGAAATGTTAAGTTTCCTATTCTTCCAAAACCATTAATACCTATTTTTACTGACATAATTTTATTTCCTCCTTTTATTAAAATGTATCAATTACATTTTATTTAGTTAGTATACCCTAACTGTTGTCATTTTATATCAAAAAAAAATAATTTTCAAGTAGTATTTTACGATTCTTGTAAAAAAAATAAAGGTACCTAGTAACCTTTATTTTTCATATTTATTATAATGTTATATTATCTATAATTTTTATCTCTTGGAAAAAGAAGTCTTTTGCATCTTGATGCCAAAAATCATGTACCTCTTGGAATACTTTTTCTTGTTTTGGTGTTAGTGATACTGTAATTTCTTTAAATAAGAAATTTTTTATCTTTGTCCATACATTTATTTGTGCTGGTAAACCATTGCCTGCATTATTGGTTAGATTGTTTTCATAAAATTCCATTTGTTTTCCTCCTTCGTAAGTTCGCTTAAATCATTTATCACATTAGTTATACTATAATTAAACCAAATAATCAAGCATTTTTTCATTTTTTTATATTACAATTTCGTTACAAAGTTATTACATTTAAATGACAATTCCGGTTTTATGGCTATTTTCAAGGCTATATTTCCATTTGGCTTCCTAAAAAACTAGCTGCAGATTGTGCCACTTTTTGTTCTATTTCAGTCATTTTTGTATTATTATCTTTGGATAATAATATAACACTACCAATTACATCACCATCGGAAATAATTGGATATACCACTTGTGAGTTATATCTTCTTTCTTTATTTTCATTTTTGGTAATTGGTATAGCTAAGTCATTGTTTTCTTTGCTAGTATATTTTTCTTTATCATCCATAATTCTTTCTAATTCTTCACTAATGTCTTGTTCTAAAAATTCTTTTTTAGAGCCTCCTGACACTGCAATAACAGTATCTTTGTCTGCAACGCAGGCAATCTGTCCTGTGGAATCGGCCAAAGTTTCTGCAGAACCTGTTCCAAATAATGTTAATACACCTCTTGGAGAATATTTTTTTAATATAATTTCGCCTTCTTTGTCTGTAAAAATTTCTAATGGGTCACCTTCTTTTATACGTAAAGTTTTTCTAATTTCTTTTGGAATTACTACCCTTCCTAAATCGTCTATTCTTCTTACTACTCCTGTTGCTTTCAAAAATATTACCTCCTTTTAAATTTAGGGCTATTATGTTCCCTATATCAACAATTTAAACATTCTTATTTTTAAACTATTCTTATTATTGCTTTAAAAGGAAATTTTTATACATTTTTTTAGTAGTATAATCATAAAAAAAAGCACTTTTATTAGAAAACTGCTTTGGTTTCTAATTTAGTGCTTTTTGCTTATTTATTCTACTATAATTGGTTGTTGTTCTATTAGTCTTGGACCATTTGCTTGTTGATATTCATTTAAAATACTGGCAAGTGCATTAGAAAAATCTTGTAATAGTACAATTTTAATACTTGGCATTTTGCCATCTATATAATCATCTATTATTTGTTTTAATTTTTTAATATTTGGCATTTCTAGTTCTAAGTCTTTTGCAAATCTTTTGGCTCTATCTACTAATTTTTCTTTAATGGTTACTATATCTTCATTACTAGCACATGAAATTCTTTGAAACATTTGGAAAGAATCATAGTATTTAAATATTGGTATATTCATACATTCTTTATCAAATTTGTCATAAAATAATTCCATTTTCATTGGGATACATTTGAAAATTTCTTCTGCCTTTTCTCGATACATTTTGTCTTTTAATTGTAAATTAATTTCATTAAAATGTATTAATACTTCTTGCATTTCAGAAGCAATATCTTCTTCTATAGCTACTTGTGATAGTTCTTCTTCTACATTATTACAGTAGCTTGAGGTAAGAGAGGCAATATTCATTCCATTAAAAAATACGCTTTTTACTGTTCTTAAGTCATACCTAATTAAGTCTTTTTTAATAAAATAGATAAAGTAAGCAAATAGTTTTACAATTTGAATTAGCTCAATATTACCATTTTTTACATCATTGATGGTTTCATCAATAACACCATCAAATTGGTCATCTGGTATTTTCCAATATTCTTCTGTAAGTAGTCTTTTATATCCTGGCAATTGACTAGTATCAATCGTATTGCGTATTACTTCCATATTTTCTTTAAATACTTTCATATCAAAAATACGGGTACGGATATATTTTTCTATAAATTTAAAGAAACGATATTCTGCTTTAAAGTTGTAGTAATAATTGTTATCAAATTCTTTGATATAAAATTGCCTATTATCCATAAATACTCTAGAAGATACTAGAATAGATTTGTATTCCTCATTACTATTAATGTTAATAAACTTGTCTTTGGTTATTTTTCCTGCTTTAATTTCAAATGAGATGGCTATGGTAAAAATAAGCATCGTTTGTAATATACGATGATTGGTATTTGGATAGGCATCAGATACCATATCAAATATCTTTTTAAAGTCATTTAAGGCATGTTTTAATATACGTAAATTTCTAGTTCCACTTTTGTTAAAAGTAGCTGTAATTAAATTTGTATTCTCCCTTAAAAAACGTATTAAGTCAGGGTAAGCTTCATATCTCATTAATAACCCATTAATAATATAGTTAAATTCTGGTGCATATTCAAAAGTTTCCCCAATTAGCTTTTCTTTGATTCTTTCATAATCATTTGCTTTATCAAATACATATTCAATGGTATCTCTAATTCTTTCTACCATTGGTTTGTTAGTTTTCATTGTTAATTTATTTTGTTTATCTAATAAATAGGTGGCAATAAAAGTTTTCATCTCTAGATTACTATTTTTTAGTTTGGTAGATAATTCCTTTTCATTACAGATAATAATCGTTTTAATATGGTCATGTTCCACGAAATTATTAATGTAACCTAGAATATCAATAACATCTACATTGGCTCTTTCTAAGTCATCAAAGCATAACACTTTGTCATCTGTTGCAAAAAACTGACCATAATCTAGTCTATCTCCATTTTGTGTAACACCAAAAAAATTTGCCATGTCTAAGCCAGTTTTCGCATACTCTGGAATATTTCCAACCCCGCTGGCGTCCATATATTTTTTTAAGTTTTTATCCATCAATTGAGTAGTTTCAATAAATATTTTTTTACTAATTTCTTCTAAGTTTGAAATTCCATATAAAGACATATAAATGGCGGTTAGGTGTTTTCCATTTGCTTGCATAGATTCAATCTTAGGTTTAATTTTGTGGTTCCAAAAGTAAGTTTTTCCGCTTCCCCATTCACCATTAATCATAATGGCATAGTCTGTATAGTCTGCTCTAATATAGTCTAATATGCTTTCTACTAAATCGTCCATCTTTTTCTTCCTTCCTTTGTAATACTCTAACTAAAAAAATCTTTGGCAATAGTTAATATGCCAACTTTGCTTGCTCCTGCTTGTTTTAAAACTTTTGCACATTCTTTAGCAGTAGCCCCTGTTGTATAAATATCATCAAAAAGTAGAACTGCCTTTTCTTTTATTTTTTGCTCGTTTTGTATTTTATATACATTTTTTACATTCTCTATTCTTTGTTTTTTATTTAATGTGCTTTGTGTCTGATTTTCTTTTTGTTTTATTAATATAGCACTTTGATGTAAAATTTCTGCATTTTGGCTTATTTTTTGTGCAATGAGCTTGCTTTGATTATACCCTCTTTGTTTTACTTTTTTCTTGCTCATGGGTACTTCCATTATTATATCATATTTTTTCAAAAAACCACATATTTTTTTATTTTTCACAAAAAATTCAGAAAACATATTAGCTAAATATGGTTTATTACCAAATTTATACTGTAATATCTTTTCTCTGATAATTCCTTGGTATTCAAATAAATAGCAATGTTCTGATAAATAGCCATTTTTCTTTTCTATCACAGGTACATTCTTTTTTTCTTGTTCAAATTTTTTTAAACATTCTAAACATAAATAATGATTGTTTGATTTTCCACACATTCCACAACTGGGCGGAAAAAGCAAAGAAAGGACTTTATTCCAAAAGTTCATTATATGAAACCTCCTTTAGAATAGTGCCCCTCCACTATTTTATTGTACTGGCAACTCTATGTTTAAATAGTTTGCTATTTTATTATAGAATTTTATTTTCCCCCTATATATGTCTTAGTTTAAATTCTAAACCCGTGTTTCTCTTTTTACTGTCTGCATTTTGAATCATAAATTCTACTATTTTTGGACTTCCAATTAATATCAATAATTTTTTAGCTCTTGTCATAGCAGTATATAAAATCGTTCTTGTAAGTAATACTGGAGCAGCTTGCATAATTGGCATAATTACCACATCAAATTCGCTACCGCTGCGCTTTATGTACAGTAATACAGTAACTATGCTCTATTTGATCTAATTCTTCATAATTATACCACACTATTTTTTCATCATCAAATTTAATTTTAATCTTTTTTTCTATTTCATTAATCGATACAATACTTCCATATTCTCCATTAAATACACCTTTTCCCATTTCTAAAGAAGGTTCATGCTTTTCCCAGTATATATCATAATTGTTTTTTATTTGCATGATTCTATCTCCTTCACGAAAGATGATATCTATATATTTTCTTTCTTTTTTATTATCTTCTGGCGGATTAATGGCTGCTTGTAAGCATTTATTTAACTCTTTTGTACCCAATTCTCCTTTTTTGGTTGGACTAATCACTTGTATATTTTTAATAAAATCATAATTTCCATAGTTTTTTAGCCTTCCATTACTAAGGGATACAATATTTTCTAATATCTTTATTTTACTATTTTCTGCTATAAAGAAAAAGTCTTTTAATAACTCTGGTGTTTCCTCTTCTTTCGTAAAGAAACTAAGTCCTTCATTTACTTTGTGGCTATTTAATACAATTTTACTTTGTGCAGCTTGTCTAAAAATTTTATTCAAAGTTATCATTGTTATTTTCTCTGAATTTATGATGTCTTTTAATACATTTCCAGGTCCTACCGAAGGAAGTTGATTGGCATCCCCTACTAAAACTAGTTTTGTTCCTTTATAAATCGCTTTTAGTAAATAATTCATTAAAAATATATCAACCATTGACACTTCATCTACAATAATCACATCAGCATCTAATGGAGCTACTTGTATATCTTCTATCACCTCTTGTAATTCTTCGCTAGAGGTTTTTCCTATTTCTAGTAATCGGTGTAATGTTTTTGCCTCTTCTCCTGTGGTTTGAGTCATTCTTTTAGCTGCTCTACCTGTTGGGGCACATAATACTACTTTTTTTTCTTCTTTTTTATATAATTCAATAATTGTTTTTATGATGGTAGTTTTTCCTGTTCCGAGGTCCTCCTGTGATAACACATACATTATGTTTTTGAATAGCCTCTACTGCTTCTTTTTGTTTTTCAGAAAGCTCTAAGTTTGTACTATTTTCTATTTTTTTTAGCTTTTTAGCAAAATTATCTATCTTTTTTACATTCTTATACTCATTTAATGCAATTAAACTTTGTGCTACATTGTTTTCTGCATTATAATAACTTGCCAAATATATCCATTCTTGAGATTCTCTATCTTCTATGATAATTTCCTTTTTGGTTTGCAAAAATATCATATTATTTTCAATTAATTCTTCTGGCACCCCGAAGTAACTCTTTTGCAAATTGCATTAAGTTTTCATATAATACTGCACAATGACCATTATTAGTAGCAAGTTTTAAGGAATATTTTATACCGCTTCTAATACGTTTATCATTGCTTGTATCGATTCCCATTTTTAAAGCCATATTATCGATTTGACCAAAATTTGCTTTTTGACTTAAATCTATTAATATATAGGGGTCTGCTTCAATTTGTTCAATGGTATTACTTCCTAGCTTTTTGTAAATAGTTTCTGCACTTTGAGGCCCTATTCCGAATTTTTCTAAATAGCCTACTATTTGCCATATATCCCAATTTTGGTTAAAACTTTGTGATATTTCTAGTGCCTTTTCTGTATTAATTCCTTTAATACAGACCAATTTCTCTGGTTCATACTTTAAAATAGCTATAATATCTTTTCCAAAAGTTTTTACCATTTTTTGAGCAGTAGCTGGTCCTATTCCTTTTAGCTTTCCACTAGCTAGATATTTTTCTATGGCATCTTCTGATTCTGGCATTAACTTTTCAAAAGTTTCTATTTTAAATTGCATGCCATATTCTGGATGTTCTATGAAATTACCGAATGGCTTTAATAGTATCGCCTTTTTCCATAAATGGCAAATAGCCTACTATGGTAGTTTCTTCCTCTTCAACCTCTAGCAGTGCTATAGTATAACTGTTAATTTCGTTTCTATATATAATTTCTTTGATTTCGCCTTTTAATTCCAAATTTCTTACCTCATTTTTCATTTGCTTTTTTGATTATATTACAGTTTTTTCAAAAATTCAACCAAGGAAGCTATAAAAAGTCAGCCTCTATTTTATATCTTCCTTAATTTTTTACCCCTATTATTTTACTTCGTCTATATTATCAATTAAATCTTTGCATTCTCTCCAATTGGACATTTTAATGTTATCATAATCGCAAGATAATTTTTCTAATATTTGCTTTGTTTCATCTGTTGAATTTAAATCTACTACAATTATATCCTTAACACTTTCTTCTTTTCCATATAATATTCTAAATAAAAAGGAACGTAAGAATCCTTCTATTTTCTTTTCTTGATTTTTAGCTGCCACAATAACATAAATACCATCTGATTTTAAATTTGTATATGTATAGGTATATATAATTGTTTTAATGATTTCAAATAAACCATATAATGCCAATACCCACAGCACTCCATTTAAAATATAATCTATCATAATTTTTCCTTCTTTTTATATCCATTTTCTAGTTTTATTTTATGCATTTTTTTATTTTTGGTTACTATTTATTCTTTTCTCTCATTTTTATACCCTTATGCCAAA
>CANSJB010000032.1 GCA_947647115.1 uncultured Clostridium sp.
TTAAAAAATCACTACTATTCATTTTTTTTGCATTTTCTGCTTGCACTTCTATCACTTGAATAATGCCATCTTTTGCTTTAATATATAGTCCCTTTTTCTCATCTGCAAGTAAAATAGTACCTTCTACAATTTCTTCTAATTTGTAGCTATATTCTTTCATTTCTTGGTAAATTTCTAAAAATTCCTTTTCACTTAATACTTGTACTTTCCATAATTTCAATTTTTTGCCTTCTAAAAAGGTATATGCCCCCATAATTGGGTTTAAGCCTCTTACTAAGTTTTTAATTTCTAATGCTGTTTGGCTTTCCCATTTTATTTTGGCCATTTCTTTTGTTAGCATTGGTGCTAAAGTAAAGTCTTCTCCTTGTTTTTGAGGTTTTACCTTTCCTTGTTCTATTTGTTTTAGCGTATTTACTAGTAATTCTCCTCCTATTTTGCTTAAACGCTCCCATAGTTCTCCAGTTGTTTCATCTTGCCCTATTTCTACTTCTTGTTTTAAAAGCATATCTCCTGTATCCATTCCAGCATCCATATACATAGTAGTAATTCCTGTCGTTTTATCTCCATTTAATATTGCCCATTGAATTGGTGCTGCTCCTCTATATTTAGGAAGAAGAGAACCATGCACATTAATACAGCCTAATGGTGGAATAGTAAGTAATTCTTGTGGCAAAATCTTTCCATAGGCTACTACACAAATAACATCTGGTTTTAGGCTTTTTATTTGTTCTATCAATTCTGCATTATTTTTTATTTTCTCTGGTTGGTATATGCTATAGCCTTTTTCTATAGCATATTCTTTTACAGGTGATGATATCATTTTCATCCCTCTACCTTTTGGCTTATCTGGATTTGTTACAACTGCTAATATGTGGTGTCCCGCCTGTACAATACTTTGCAAAGATTCTTTGGCAAAGTCTGGTGTTCCCATAAATACAATATTTAACATGATTTTTATTTTTTCAAAGCTATCCTTAATTTTTATTTTTAAGTTTTAGCCTTTTTCCTTTCTATTTTTGGTTTTCCTCTGGTTTTACATATTCTAATGTTCCAGGGATGATTTTATCGATAAATAAGATGCCATCTAAATGGTCTAATTCATGAGAAATTGCTTGTGCTAGCAGTCCTTCTCCTTTTATTTTTATTTTTTTACCATTCTCATCTAATGCTTCTATTATAACTTCTGCTGGTCTTATGATTTTAGCAAATTGATTTGGAAAACTTAGACAACCTTCTTCTACTTCTTGTGTTCCTTTTTGTTTCATAATTTTAGGATTTACAAGTTTAATCGGTCCTTTGCCATCATATAAATCAATTACTACTAATCTTTTTAAAAGTCCTATTTGTGGACCTGCAAGTCCTACTCCATTATAGCTATGCAAAGTTTCTACCATATCTTCTAGAATTTGCTTTATTTTCTCATCTATGACTTCTACTTCCCTTGATTTCTTCCTTAAAATTTCCTCTCCATTTTCTCTTACAATTCTAATTGCCATTTTGGTATTTGCCCCCTTTTATACTATTTTAATACCAACTATTTGGGTTTAAGTCTATGCTAAGTTTTGTAATTCCTTGCTTGCATTGTTTTGTTTGGTTATATTGTTCTTGCATATCCTCTATTAATTTTATAATATCTTCTCCAAATTTGCATTTTATAATAATGCGAAAACGGTATTTATTTTTTATTTTGTCAATCGGTGCTGGCATTCCTTGATACAATATAATGCCCAAATTTTCTTTTAGTACTCTGTTTTTTAGGTATTGATGTATTTTTTTTGTTATGCTAAATGCTTCTTGTTGGCTCTGAGACGTTATTCCTAGTACTATTATATCGCAAAAGGGTGGATATTTCAATTGTTTTCTTATAACAATTTCTGTATCATAAAAAAGGTTATAATCTTGTTTTTTTGTACATTCTATACTAAAGCTGTCTGGGTTATAGGTTTGTATAATTACTTTTCCTTGTTCTTTTTCTCTTCCAGCCCTTCCTGCTACTTGGGTCAGCAATTGAAATGTTTTTTCATTGGCTCTAAAATCATCTATATTTAAGCTACTGTCTGCTGCTATGACTCCTACTAATGTAACATTTGGGAAGTGATGCCCTTTTACTACCATTTGAGTACCTATTAAAATATCAATTGGCTTATTTTTAAATTCATTTAAAATTTGTTCATGTGAATTTTTTTTGCTTACTGTATCAATATCCATTCGAATGGTTGAAGCCTCTGGAAATAGCATATGAATTTGTTGTTCTAATTTTTGCGTTCCTGCTCCAAAATGTTTAAAATTTGTGCTTTCACATTCTGGGCATTTTTGTACAATCTCCATTTCATAACCACAATAATGGCATTTTAGCTTTTGTTCTCTTGCATGATAGGTTAGTGTAATGTTACAGTTTTTGCACTTTATTGTATGTCCACAGTCTCTACACATCAAAAAACTAGAAAAGCCCCTATGATTTAAAAATAAAATGGTTTGTTTTTTATTTTGCAAATTTTGTAAAATTGCTTGATATAGACTACTACTTATCATTGTTTTATTTCCTTGTTGTAGTTCTTCTTTTAAGTCTACTATCTCTACTTGGGGAAGATTTGCACTATTGGCTCTTTTAGTTAGTTCTAATAATGTAATTTTTTCACATTTTGCTTTGTAATATGTTTCTAAGTTTGGTGTTGCACTTCCTAATACAACGCCAATATTTTTTTGTTTCGCTAGATAACTTGCTATTTCTTTTGTGTGATATCTTGGTGTCATTTCAGATTTGTATGATTGGTCATGCTCTTCATCTATAATGATTAAGCCTAAGTTGCTTACTGGCGCAAAAATAGCTGAGCGTGCACCTATTACAATTTTAGCGATTCCTTTTCTAATTTTATTCCATTGGTCATATCTTTCACCTACTGATAATTTACTATGTAGCACTGCAATTGTATTTTCTCCAAAGCGGGAAATAAACCTATCTACTGTTTGTGGGGTTAGTGAAATTTCTGGTACTAACATTAGGCTTGTTTTTTCTTCTTTTAAACATTTTTCAATTAGCTGCAAATATACTTCTGTTTTGCCGTGAACCGTATAAATTATCATCTAAACCATCTGCAATTGTCTGAAAAGCTTTTTGTTGTTCTTGTGTTAAATTTAAATTTTTGCTTTTTTCTAGTACTTTGTGAATAAATGGATTTCTTTCTACTGGCTTTTCTACTATTTCTATATATCCATTTTTTTGAAGTGTATTTAGTACAGCTCTGCTTACATCTGCTAAAACTTCTAAATCTGCTATTGCTATTTCATCATTTTTTAATAAGAATTTTAATGCTCTTATTTGTTTTTCTGATTTTATGATTCTTTTTTCAATAGCCTCATTTATTTCTTCAGACTGTTTTTTTAAATTTACAAATGCTACTAATTTTTCTTTTACTCTATTTTCAACAATTTTAGTGGTGGTTCCTGGTGGCAGCATTAATTTAATGCAATCAGATACATTACAAAAATATCTTTTTGCCATCCATTTGGCAAGTTCTATATGGTCTTTACTTACATATTCTGTTTCATCTACCTTTTGCAGCATTTTCACTTTATAAGAAGAAGCAGTTTTTATATTTACTACAAAGCCTTCTTCTGGGCTTTTTCTATTACCAAATGGCACAAAAACTCTACTACCAATATTTACTTTGGTAGCTAAGTCTTCTGGTATTTCATAATCAAATACTCTATTTAAGTCTTTGGCATTACTGTTTAATATAACCTCTGCTATCATGTTTTTTCCCTCTATTTTTTAACTTTTCTTATCTTATCACAAAAGCAAGTAGTTATCAAGACTACTTGCTTTTAGATTTATATCGTTTCACCTAAAATTTTTTTCATTTCTTCTTGTCTTTTTACTTTTTTAGTAGTAGTTTTAATTAGTTCTTCTTGTGTTAAAATCATTTTTTGTATATGTTTATATCTTGGAAAGGTTGTATTTAATTGTTTAATTTGTTCCCATACAATTTTGTATAGCTCCTCTTTACTGGCATTAGGATATTTTTCTTTTACTACTTCCTTATTGTATACGATTTTTACTGCTATTTTCACATCTTCTTTGTTTTTGGCATCTGGCAAGCCAAAAACCATAGATTCTTCTACAATTTCTAGCCTATTTACTACGGTTTCTAGCTCTTCTGGAAATATTTTTTTGCCATTTCTTAGTACTATCATATTTTTGTTTCTTCCAGTTACAAATAAAATACCTTTTTTATCATAATATCCTAAATCTCCTGTGTAAAACCAGCCATCTTTTAGTACTTCTTTTGTAAGCTCTGGCATTTCATAATAACCTAGCATGATATTAGGTCCTTTTACTCTAATTTCACCAATTCCATTTTCATCTTGGTTTACAATTTCTATTGTGTCATTTAGCATAGGTACGCCTACAGAGCCATTTTTCATCACTTTTTCATTTTCTGCTGCAATTACTGGAGCTGTTTCACTTAACCCATATCCTTGTACTGTTTTTATTCCTAAATCATTAAAGCCTTTTGATATTTTTGGGTCTGCTGGTGCTCCTCCTGAAATAACAAATCTTAATTCACCACCTAAGGCATCAATTACTTGTTTAAATAGTTTTCTTCTTAAATCAATATGCAGCTTTCTTAAGCTATTACTAAGTACAATGGCAATTTTAATTAATTTGGCTTTGCCTTGTTTTTCTATTTCCTTCATAATAGCCTTATAAATAGCTTCTATTAAAACAGGAACCCCTACAAATAAAGTTACTTTATATTCATTTAAATTTTGTTTGATATATCTTAAGCCATCTGGAAATGCTGTTTTTACTCCACTTGCTAGCATCATTATCATACAAGTAGAACCAAAAATATGATGGTATGGCAAAAAAGCAATATTAGTATCTGTGCTTCTAATATCTTCTACACATTGCATAGCATAAATGTTAGAGGCAATATTTTTTTGTGATAACATAACTGCTTTTGAGTTAGAAGTAGTACCTGATGTAAATAGCAAAATACTCATGATATTGTTGTCTATGTTAGCTTCCATATAATCAGTTTGCCCATTTTTTATTAACTCTTCTCCTTTTTGCATAAGTTCTTTTACTGAGGTATAGTTTTGTGTTTTACTCATACAAATATAGTTTGTTAAAGTTGTTTTTTGATTTTCCTTAATTTTAGTAACATTTTCCATTAATTTTTCATCAAAAATAATGGCATCTGCTTTACTTCTAATTAAAGAATTTTCTAATTCGTCATATTGTAAGTCTTTATCTAGTGGAACAGAAACATTCCCGACCTAGCATATTGGCTAGATGTGATATTGCCCAATCATAGCTATTTTTTCCAATAATAGCTATTCTTTTCCCTTTTAGTCCCATTTGATAAAGTGCTGCTCCTAGTTTATTAATGTCTTCTAATAATTTTTTATAAGTAATATTTTCATAGCTAACTTCTTTTTCTTTTTTGTGTTTTATGACAAATGCAATTTTTTCAGCATATACTTTTGCTGAATGATAAATAATTTCTTTAATGTTTTGAAACTCAATGGCTTCAAAAAGCTTTACATTCTCCATTTTTTAAGGGTTCTCCTTTTAGTTTTTATTTTATTTTCTTAAAGTATATCATAAAAAAATAAAAAAGTCTTTCATACTGACTTATTAGTTTAAGTTTTTTTCATTAAACAAGTAAATAATAAAAGACAAAAGCTCACTTACTTGCATTTTGGGGTTTGCTTTTGTCTTTATTTTTCTTACGCCATATTATTTTGTTTTTGATATATCTTGGCGATTTTACTTTCTAATAGTTGTAGTACTTTAGCATAAATACTTAACTTTTTAGAGTCTATTAGTGATATTTTTTTGGTTGTTTTATATTTCATTTTATGCTCATTGGTTGCCCAAAAGTCCATTGCTATTGTCCTTAGTTGTATTTCTACTTTTACTGGAATTTCTTTTTCTTTTACCTTAACAGGTGTTTGTACAACAATATGATAACCAGAATAGCCACTTTGTTTTGGCTTTGTTAGATAATCTTTTACTTTTATAATTTTTATATTTGGCATATTTTCTATTATGGTTACTATGGTACTAATATCTTGTTCTAATGGACATACAATTCTTATTCCTGCAATGTCATTGATGTGGTCTATTAGGTTTTGATAATTTAGTTCATAGTTTTTCTTTTTCATTTTACCAATAATACTTTTTGGTGTTTTAATTCTTGATGTGATGTAATGAATAACATCATACCCATAAAACTTACTTGTTCCTTCTTTTATTTGTATCAGTTCCTCTAGCACTTGATTTTGTGCCTTTTCATATATCTGCATTAACATTTGAAAGGTTTGCCCTTTTGTATTAATTGGAACAAGGTTATTTGTGAGCACCTCTTCTTCTTTTTTTATATTTAAACTATTTGTTTTAATCTCCTCCTTTCTTGTTTTGTATTTTATTCCTTATTTGTTACTTTCTTATTTGTTTTTTGTGTTTTTATTGTGAATTTTTTTATGCAAAAAAAATAGTGGCCTAACCACTATCTTTTTATAATATTTCTTTTACATTTTTCATAAATATAATACTTTCAATAATGTCTATTATACCATATATTAACATCATAGCTCCAATTGTTACAATAATAGCTCCTGTGTTTACAATAACATATAAACCACAGCTAAACATCAAAATAGCAAGTAGCAAGCTATATATCCATGCTTTGCTGTTAATTCTTTTTAGTTGAATGGCAGCATTAATTCTAACAAATGATGTGTAAACAATCCACACACCTATAATAATTCTAAATATAGAGCCTATGACATTAATATATATCATGGCTATAATACCTATTACAATAGCAGTTAAACCATAAATTAAGTCATAATTATAAAAGTTGTTTTTTGATTTTGAAGAACTTATATAATTGATAATCTTTAATATACCAAATACAATAAAAATAGCTCCTAATATAATTGAAATTACCTTAACAGTTCCTTCTGGCTTACACATTAATATAAAGCCTAAAATAGCAAATATAACAGAGCCTATAATTGAAAGCCATCCTGTTTTGTTTAGTATCTTTTTTAAATATTCCATTATTTTTTCTCTCCTTTTTTTCTTAAATATTACTATATCATTATGAACATTTTGTGAATTTCTTATTTTTATTTAATTATCTTTTTTGTTATTCTTTACTTTCTTCTAACATCTTTTCAAATTTTTCGCTAAATTCTGGAGCATGTTTTTTTAAGTTAATGGGTTTTAAATTTTTGTTTGTAAAGCAGTGCTTAGTTTCTGCAAGTAATACTAATTCCCCTGTTTTTTTGTTTTTTACTTCATATTGCATTGTAATTCTTACCCCATTGTATTGTTTCATGCTGCAATATATTTGAATTACATCTTCAAATGTAACATGATATTTATAGGTGCAGCTCACAGCTAGCACTGGAATGGTAATGCCATTTTCTTCTAGGCATGAAAATGGCATTTTAGCTTGTTCTAGCCAATAGCATCGTGCCTCTTCTAAAAAACGGATATAGTTAGAATGATGTACTACTCCCATTCTGTCTGTTTCATAATAATTAATTTTTCTTTCAAATATAATTCCCATCTTGTTTCTCCTTTTTATTTTTTCTATTTTACTTAACATTTATTCCTTTTTCAAGCATTTTGCTATAAAAAATCCTTCATATAATTCCGTTGGCGCTATACAAATGGTTCCTTCTATAGATGTTGGCAAAAGTGGAATTTCTGCAAATAAACTCTTTTCAATTGGTATTAATTCTACTTTTTGGGTTTCTAATATCTTTTTTACTTGATTTTCATTTTCTTCTTGTAAAATAGAACAAGTAGAATATAGCATCTCATGATGTGGCTTTAATAGCTCGATTGCCTTTTTTAAAAGCTGTGTTTGTGTCTTAACACATCTTTGTACTAATTCATTGGTAAATTTTTTTTCTAGTTTGTCATCTGGTATATAAATAGTTCCGCTTCCACTACAAGGACTGTCTAGCAAAATTTTATCAAAAGAAAAGTAGCTACTTAAATTTCTTGCATCTTCTACTAATACATTTACTTTGCTTATTCCTTGTTTTTCTATATTATATTTTAGTCTATCTGCTCTAATTTTATTTTTTTCGCATGCAGTAAGATAAGCCATATTATTGGATAAAGCTGCTATTTGTGTTGTTTTACTACCGTGGTGCTGCTGCCATATCTAAAATATTTTCTTGTGGTTTTGGTTCTAATATGATAGCTGGCAGCATGGAAGATAAGCTTTGCATATATATTTGCCCTGTTTCATAAATCGATAAAAGCTTTACTTCTTTTTCTGTAATATTTTCTAATATAAAAGCATCCTCATACCAAAGTACTTTTTGATAACTTATATGTGCTTTTATCAGTTCTTGCTCTATTTGTTTCGTACTTGTTTTAATCGTATTTGCTCTTATTGTAACTTTTCTTTTTTTACTATATCCTTCTAGAATTTGCATTGTTGGCTTACTTCCATATTGCTTTTCTAATTTTTCTATCAAAAAGCTTGGTATTTGTTTTGTCATTTTTTAATCAATCATCCTTTTTTCTTTTTCCTAACTATATCAAAAAATACAATATCTGACAATATCTTTTCTTATATTTTTAATGCTCTTAGTGCATTTAAAATGGCTAAAATAGAAACACCTACATCTGCAAATACAGCTCCCCACATAGTAGATAAACCAAATGCTGCTAAAAGTAAAATAATTATTTTAATACTAATGGCAAATAGGATGTTTTCTTTTACAATTCTCATTGTTTTTTTAGCCTGTTTTATGGCAGCTACTATTTTAGATGGTTCATCTGTCATAATAACAATATCTGATGCCTCTATTGCAGCATCTGACCCTAAGCCTCCCATAGCAATTCCTACATCTGCCATTGCTAAAACAGGGCTATCATTCACACCATCACCTACAAAAGCAAGCTTTTCTTTAGAGCTTTTTGTGCTAATTAATTCTTCTACTTTCTTGACTTTTTCCTCTGGCAATAGTTGTGCATAACATTGGTCTATTTGTAGTTGTTTTGCCACTTCTTTTGCCACTTCATATTTATCACCTGTTAGCATCACTGTTTTTTTAATATGGTTTTTCTTTAAATCTTTGATAGTTTGTAGACTATCTTCTTTTATTTCATCTGCAATTACTAAGCTGCCTGCAAATTTTGTGTCAATTGCTATATATACGATGGTTCCTATTTGGTCACATTTTTCATATAAAATATTATTTTTCTCCATTAGCTTTTCATTTCCTATCAGTACTTTTTTGTTATCTATTATTGCCTCTATTCCTAGTCCTGATATTTCTTGAACCTGCTGTATGATGTCTGTTTGAATTTGTTGTTGATAAGCTTTTTTAATAGAGATGGCAATTGGATGGTTAGAATAGTTTTCTGCATGTGCTGCTATTTTTAATAGTTGGTTTTTCTCATAACCAGCTTCCTGAATACTTTGTACTGCAAATGTTCCTTTGGTTAAAGTGCCTGTTTTATCAAATACTACTATTTTTGTATTTGCTAATGTTTCTATATAATTTCCACCTTTTATTAATACACCTAACTTAGAAGTTCCTCCAATTCCTCCAAAGAAGCTAAGGGGAATGGATATCACTAATGCACATGGGCAGGATATTACTAAAAATGATAATGCTCTATATAACCACTGTGTGAAAGTAGCATTTTGAAAAATAAAAGGTGGAACAATAGCTAGTACAAGTGCAATCATAACTACTATTGGTGTATAGTATTTAGCAAACTTTCTGATAAAATTTTCTGATTTAGATTTTTTACTACTTGCATTTTCCATTAAATCTAACATTTTACTAACTGTTGATTCTTTGTATTCTTTAGTCACTTTTATAGTAAGTAGTCCTGTTTGATTAATAACACCACTTAATATTTGATTTCCTGCTGCTACTTTTTTTGGCACAGATTCTCCTGTTAAACTTGATGTATCTAGCATAGAGTTTCCTTCTATTACAATACCATCTAAAGGTACTTTTTCTCCTGGTTTTACTAGTATTTCTTCTCCTACTTTTATTTCTTCTGGCTTTACTTTTTCTATTTTACCTTCTATTTTTCTATTAGCAAAGTCTGGTTTGATATTCATTAAATTCGTAATTGATTTTTTTGATTTGTTAACAGCTTGTTCTTGAAACATCTCACCAATTTGGTAAAATAGCATAACAGCTACTGCCTCAGGAAATTCTCCTATACCAAAAGCGCCTAGTGTTGCAATTGCCATTAAAAAATTTTCGTCAAATATTTCTTTTTTTAAAATATTTTTGATTGCTTCTATCACAACCTCTGCTCCTACTATAATATAGCTTATCACATAGATGACAGTATTTATCCAAACGTTTTCAAATGGTACTGCTAAAGCAATAACAAATAAAATAAATGCTATACTAACTTTAATAACTTCTTTTTTCATAATTAAAGTTTCCTTTCTTTTTATTTTTTATGTTCAATATGTTCCATTCCGAGTTCAAATAAGATTTTTACATGTTCATCATCTAACATGTAATATACTTCTTTTCCTTCTTTTCTACATCTTACTATTCCCATTCTTCTTAAAGTTCCTAATTGATGTGATATGGAAGATTTGCTCATTTGTAAAACATTGGCAATATCACATACACACATTTCATTTTGGTCTAGAGCATATAGTATTTTTGCTCTTGTAGTATCTCCTAGTATTTTAAAAAACTCTGCTAATTTATTAAATAAATCACCATCTGGCATTTTTCGAAGAGTTTTATTTACTACCTCTTGGTGTATCATATTACAATCACATATAAATTCATTTCTTGCCATTTGTATTTTTCTCCTCTCTATGATTATTGTATGTTTTATATAGTTGAATTGTTATTCAATTATATTTTTATTATAGTTGAATATGTATTCAATTGTCAATAGTCTTAATAAAAAAATTTAAAGTATGTAAAATACCATACGATTGATACAAATTCTCATTTATAAAGCAGCATAAAAATAAGATAGACCAATTATTTTTGAATAATTGGTCTACCTTGGAGGTTTAACCCCTAAATAGATATGTTTTAATGGGTGCTTCGTCTTGATGATGACTGGTAATTTCACATGTAAACCCTAAGGCTTTCATGTCTGAAAGGAAATCTCTTCCTTTATACAAAAGATCCTTTTCCAACGTAGAAATTACATGGAAATCCACCAATTCAAAAGTTTTTTCATCCATAACGCTTACTTTTCCAGACAAAAAACTTATTACCTTCTTCCCGGCTGGAGTGCTAAAATACTCACTTGCTTCCATTTTAGCCAAGTCTTCTATTCTGCTTGTTTTATTCAAGCTTGCTACAAATTCAATTGCATTCATAGTGCTTTTCCTTTCTATATCCATCATGTTAATATGCTAAACATAGTAATAGAGAATACCTCCATATCTCTATTGATAGAAAGTTTAATAAAATATCTTAAAATTATTATAGTATATCATGTTTTTGTAATGTTTGCAATGATTTTAGAAAATAATATGGGACACAGCTTTTTTATTACTGTATCCCATACTTGAAACATTACTCTTCTTCGCCTCTGTCATACTCACGCGCCCAGTTCAGTACCCAAACAGCGGTCGCTGCTATAGTTGCTAACATATAGACCCCGTTGTTCTCCTGCGCAGCCCGCTGCATACAAATAAATACTACCATTGCAAGTGTTACAAAGGTAAATAAATAAGTTCCATTATGCCGTTTCATTATACTCTAATCCTCCTTATAATCATTCGGAGGTTTGCACCTCCGAAAGTTTACCTTTTCAAAGGCGCAACAAAATGTTTTATATTAAAGGAGATGCTGTACAAAACAACATCTCCCTTGGTAGAGTGCAAATTTATCTTTACTTCATCCTTTTCTTTGCCCATTCCAGCCTTTCAGCTGCTTCCTTCTTTTCTTCTTCACTCAGCTCACGACCGAGCTTAGGGCAGTAGAGAGGTTTGCGAATATTAGTCCATTCGCTAGGCCTCTCAAGAGAGCCTGCAATTACCCCATTAACCTCAAGGCATACGGCTTTCATATCACCATCTCTGAACCAATCACTCGGATCAGGATCAGGAAGTAACCTAAAAGCACTACACTGGTCGCAATATTCACAGCCACCAATACCTTGAGTAGCGTAAGCTAGTGTTCCATCACTGTCGATGGCAACAACCTTAATGCCAGCTTCCTCATATTCCTTAATTTCCCGAAGATCATTTTTGCTCAACATTTACTTTTCCTCCTTAAAATAATAATTTTACAATAGATGTTATATATCAACCTGTAAAACAGGATTAAAAAGAAATTAATATCAGTATTTTATCATTTTTTTATTGATTTATCAAGTCCTTTTCAATACTTTGCTTAAACATCTTGAACTAAAAATGTATTAGATAGCTTTTATATTATTAAATAAATACAATACAACTTTATTCTGATTTATTACTTCCATTTCCATAAATTTAGCCATTGCAAACATTACAAGTCTATACTTTCCAAAATTTGTAGTTCTATTTGTATAATACAATGAATTTGTTTCATTATTAATAAATAAACCTATGGAACTTTCTTTTAAAAAAATTCCATAGGTTTTGACAGTTTTTGAGTTCAGTTCTACGCCAATAACAAATGCTGCATTGCAATAATCATAACTGTACATATTCCAATTAATGATATAGGATAAAGTACCCTGCTATAACGTCTTTTTATCGAGTTGTTGATAAGATATGCTGTAAAAAAAATAATAAGTACATAATAAATAAAGACTACAGCGAAAAATTCCATCAAAGTTCTATCTCTCTCAGCACTTTCATAAGCCTCCTCAGCACTCTTTCTGCTTCGCTCAAAAGTAACTTCTTGCTCATTCGTCCCAAAGTTTTTAACGGTTGCAGTTACATAATTTGAATATTCAAAACCTTCGTCGTAATCGCCAACTTGTATTATCAAAGTGGTCCGACCATTTTCAGGATAGATGTTTATTTGTGCAGGATACTGACAAGTGTATTCATGGCTAACAATCATCCTTTCTGCTTCTTCCTGATACTCTTTGTACAAATCTTCAGGATAATCCAACGACTTTTCATATCCATTAGATACAGTCGGCATAACTACTTCGAAATGAATGAAAAGAGCAAACAATACAGAAAAGACTATTGATAGTATAATGCAACCAATGGTTGCCAATTTTTGCCAATTCATTTTTTTACCTCCATTAATCAATGATATGGTTATATTTAAAGCTCTAAGATACTGTCAAACTTAAAGCATAATAAAATTTTA
>CANSJB010000033.1 GCA_947647115.1 uncultured Clostridium sp.
TTTTTTTCATTATTGTAACCTCGTAATTTTAAAAAAATTTCTATAACTTTAGATTATTTTATCAAAACTTCCCAAAACCTTATATTTCAGCATTTTGCTTGATTTTATAGACAACAAACTATATGTCTAATTTTTAAAAACAGCTTAAAATCGATTCTCGTACGTCGTTTTTTGGGCCATTTTTTAGCACTTTTGATAAATACCTAAAAATAAGCATTCTAACTAAATTCATATCATAAAGATGACATTTTATTAAGTACATATCTAATTTAAAACATATAATTTGTTGGATATATTATTAAAATGCCTTAAAATTGATTTTAAAGCTTCATAATATGAAATTATATTATAGAATTAATAATCGAAATTTATATAATTATTATATAGAATTTTATAAATCATTTATAAAGTTATAATAAAAATTTTTATTTACAAACAATTATAACAAATGTTCGCTTTTAAAATTCTTATATAAAATTAACTTTACACAAAATTTTTAGTTCAAATCTAATTATAAAAATTTTTATAATTTAAAATTTGAAATTTTATTTTTATAGTTTTCTTTTTTATTTTATGTCTAATTTTTATTTAAAAAATTTATTTTTAAATTTCTATTTTCTTAAAATAGCCTATTCCCCTATTCCCTACAGCTTTTCTATCACATTATAAATTATGCCATAATAATTCTAACCCTCTCTACTCTCCAAGTTACATTTGCAAATTATGCAAAATAGTGCTATACTATACACTGATTTAGGTAAGTCCTATATCTTAATATTCTTTTCTCATTAATAAGGAGGAAAATTTTATGAAGAAGTATGAGGTCAAGCGGAAAGATGGTACTGTAAAGTACTACGATTTTTTATCGCCATTCCATGAGGGATTTGCAGCGGTAAAAGAGAATGGCAAATGGGGATTTATTGACGTTAATGGGAATGAAATCTGTTCTATTCAGTATCAATTTCCATATAACTTCAAACTTGGCAGACAAGAACCCAGTGCATTTTGTGAAGGATATGCTATGGTTGGAGTTCCTAAAGGCAAATTTTTGAGGTTTGGTTACATTAATACAAAAGGTGAAGAAACATGTCCATTAATCTATACTAGTGCATCTGACTTTATAAATGGTCTTGCAATTGTAAGAGATGAAAGTGGCAAATGGGCTGTTATAAACAAAAAATTTGAACAGATTACCCCTCGAACTTATGATGAAATTCATGACTACTATTTCGGATGTGCAGTTGTAAAGTTAAATGGACTTTTTGGTTTCATTAATAAAGCTGGTGAAGAAATGTGCGAAATAAAATATAAGTATATGAGTTATTTTGGTGAACAAGGATTTGCTAAAATAGAAACCCCAGACACAGTATTTGATAGAACTTATTGGATTGATACTCAAGGAAGAGAGTATTATCTCTATTTTGATTCTGACGAGATGCAACCTTTAACTTAATATTTATTCAAAAGCAAGCCTGTTTTGAAAATTTTTAGAATAGGCTTGCTTTTGGATAAGTAGCCTATTCCCCCCACTATAAAATTGTGATTTTTTCTATTTCAACTTCTCCTATTTGTGAAATATCTTCGCTATCTTCTACAATAAGTAAATCTATTAAATTATACATATTTTATATTTTACAATTAATTTTGTATTTTAAAATCATCATTTATTATTAATTGATAACGAATTAAATTAGAGGCATCTAAATTTTCCTTATGCATATCTACGCCTATTATTTGATGGTTATTATAAGTTGTATAATAATAAATTCCTTTACTAGCATTACAACAAGATGTATAAATTGTAATTTCGTATCCTCCATTATCTAATTCACAACATCCTCGTGTTTGATTAACTGAACCTAAAATATGGAAAAATTGGCTAACACTTTCTCTTTCACTTTCCCCAGAAACAGAATTCATTTTTACAAATGCTCCCCTTACAAAGCGAGATTGCGATGATAAATCTCCAGGAAGTCCAATAGCGCCTAGTCCAAGGCTATAATATTCTAAATTTAATTCTTTAGCAAATGTATTTTGAGGTGTTTTAGGTGTTAATAACATATAATTGTTTAAATTAAACATTTGCTTATCAAAAGTAGGATTGTTTGTTAATACTCCTACTGGATTATCATATATTTTAAGTCCATCTTTTACAGACTCTACTGTTATAGCTTCATTTTGATCTGAAATAATCCAATGTAGTTCAGCAAGAGGTAGATTATTATTAAAAGGCTTATTTAAAAAGTTTATCCTTTCTACTAATTTTCTAGCTTCTTTTACTGTTGCACATTTTGAAAGAACCCAAGGAATAAATTCGAATGGAGTAATGTTGTCTTTATTTTCAACTTTTTCATGATAATAGGCGTTTTTTACAAAATTTAAACCAGCCATACCTAACCCTTTTTCATTAATGGCATCATAATATAGTGGATAATTTTCTATTACATGAGCCATACCAATAATAGCATAATGATTTGAGATTTCTCCTTCTTGTCTAAAATTTAATTTGTAATTTCTAGGGGTTATTACTATTTCTTCCCCATATGAAAATCCATTGTCCAATGTTCGACCAAAATAAAAATCTTTTGTTTTATATGTTACTGCAGTACACATAATGATTCCTCCTTCTATACAGTATTATGTTATAAAAACTGATAATCTAAACACTATAAAGTATTTTTTATTGTAGTAAATAAATGAAAAGGGCTTAATACTTACTTTGTTATTCTTGACAGAGATAATAAAAAGTGATAGTATATTAACTGTCAGAACATTTGTATGGAGATAAGAAACCGCTAAACGATAACCCTACTTAAGCTTGTATAAGAAAGGAATTTTAAGTATATGATAGATACCAGAAATAACCCGGATTTTTTAAATGCTTTTTTACAGTATATTGCTACTATTTTAAATAAGTCTGAAAATACAGTAAAAGAATATAATTATGATTTAAATCATTTTTTGAAGTTTATTATGTACCATTATCATCTATCTAATGAAGAAAATATAAAAGAGATTGATATTAGGAATATGAGCTTAGAAACTATAAAAAAGATACAATTAGATGACATTCATGCTTTTTTGTTTTATCTAACAAATACTTATCATAGTAAAGCTGCTACTAGAGCTAGAAAAATAGCTAGTATCCGTGTATTTTTCAAGTATTTAACTAATAAAGAGAGAGTTTTAAGCATTGACCCTACTATTGGTTTAGAAACCCCAAAGCAAGAAAAGCGTTTACCAAAGTATTTATCTTTAGAAAATAGCCAAAAACTTTTAGATGTAACTAAAAATGAAGTTGGTGAATATAAGGAAAGAGATTATGCTATTATTACTTTATTTTTAAATTGTGGTATGCGTTTGTCTGAACTGGTAGGTATTAATATTAAAAATATTGATTTTAGTGAAAATAAATTAACTGTTATTGGTAAGGGTGACAAAGAACGTACCATTTATTTAAATAATGCTTGTATAAAGGCTATTAATAATTATTTAGCAGCACGCCCTATAGATGGTGTAAAATATGATTCAAAAGATGCTCTATTTTTAAGTAAAAGAAAAGAACGTATTAGCAATAGAATGGTTCAAGAAATTGTAAAGCGTGAACTTGCTAAATCAGGTTTAGATATTAACAAATATTCTACTCATAAATTAAGGCACACAGCAGCTACTTTGATGTATCAATATGGCGATGTAGATATAAGAGCTTTGCAAGTACTATTAGGTCATCAAAATATAGCTACTACCCAAATTTATACCCATGTTGAGAATGAACAGGTTCGTAATGCAGTAGAATCTAATCCACTAGCGAATTTATAAATTACAATACTTCTTACTAATATTACAATTGTAGAAGTAGCAATAGTTGCTAAGAATTAAATACTACTTATTCTATTCATTTAGATAACTGGTATTTTTAATTCTTGTCCAATCGTTAAGTCACTAGTTTTTAAATTATTTACTTTTTTAATATGGTTAATGATATTTCTAACATCCTTATTTGTATAATAAGGATTATTTTTTTGTTGTTCTACAGATATTTGCCATAAGGTATCTCCTTTAATCACTGTAACTGTATCATAATTTAATTGAGGATACTCATTATGGGATAAGCTCACCTTAGTAGATAAAAATATAATGGCAACTACTACAAATAGTAAAATACTAATACTTCTTATAAATTTTTTCATATTAACAATTCTTAAATTTTTCATATGTTTTTCAACCTTTCTTCGATTATATCTATTTTTATGCGAACATTTATTTCTTAATGTATTTTTATTATAATCGAACATAGGTTTTTTGTCAATACTTTTTTTGCAAAAAAATGTTTGTTTTTTATTCTTATTCTGTTTTCACCTTAAAATGCAGCATTATAGCCACTGAAATACTAGTATTTTCTAATTTATTCCATAAAAAATATGACTAATAAAAATATTAGCCATATTCTTAACAATATTTATTTTGAAAAACTATTTACTTACAATTTCCATAGTATCTCTAGCTATCATTAATTCTTCGTTTGTTGGAACAACAAAAACTTTTACTTTAGAGTCTGGAGTAGATATTTCTACTTCTTTTCCTCTACAGTTATTTTTTTCAATATCTATTTTTACACCTAAAAATGATAATGAGTTACATATTTGCTCTCTTACTTCTTTTCCATTTTCGCCTACACCACCTGCAAAAGTAATAGCATCTACTCCATTCATTTGTGCAGCGAATCTTCCAATATAACCAATTACTTGATATACAAATGTATCTATAGCAAGTTTTGCTCTTTCATTGCCTTCTTCTGCTGCTTTTTCAATATCTCTATCATCAAAGCTAATACCAGAAACACCTAATTTTCCAGATTTTTTGTTTAGTACATTATCCATTTCTTCAGGAGATAAGTTTTCGTTTTTCATTAAGAATGTTACAATAGAAGGATCAATATCACCTGACCTTGAACCCATAGGAATACCTGCAAGTGGTGTAAAGCCCATAGAAGTATCTACTGATTTTCCCCCATCTACTGCACATAAGCTACCGCCTTGTCCTAAGTGGCATGTAATAATTTTTAAACTTTGTGCTGGTTTGTTCATAAGTTCTGGCACTCTTTTAGCAACAAATCTATGAGAAGTACCATGAAAACCATATTTCCTGATTCCATATTTTTCATAATATTCATAAGGAATCGCATATAAATAAGCTTTTTTAGGTAATGTTTGATGAAATGCGGTATCAAATACAGCAACCATAGGAACATCTCCCATTACTTCCCTACATGCTTCTATTCCTTTTATTTGTGCTGGGTTATGTAATGGTCCTAAAGGAATACATTGTCTTATAACATCAACAACTTCATTTGTGATTAAAACAGAGTCACTTAATTTTTCACCACCATGTAGTACTCTATGTCCAACTGCTCCGATTTCACTTAAGTTACTTATTACACCATATTCTGAATGTGTAAGTTGTTCTAAAACAAGTGCAATTCCTTCTTCATGATTTTTTACTAGTTTTTCAATTTTATGTTTTTCTCCATTTACAGTATGTGTTAGAAATGAATCTGGCAACCCTATTTTTTCTAAGTAACCTTTTGCCATTACATTTTCATTTTCCATATCAATTAATTGATATTTAACAGATGAACTTCCACAGTTTAATACTAATACTTTCATTTTATTCCTCCTAAAATTATTATATATTGAACATAGAAAATAGATATTTCTATAATCAAAAACCATTTTATTAAATTATTTTCCTAGTTATATAAAATGCTATTATTTCATGCTTTGTGCTTGCACACATGTAATTGCTACAACTCCTACAATGTCATCTACTTTACAGCCTCTAGATAAATCATTTACTGGTTTACTAATGCCTTGGCAAAGTGGTCCATAAGCCTCTGCTTTTGCTAAACGTTGTACTAATTTATAACCAATATTACCAGCATTTAAGTCTGGAAATATTAATGTATTAGCTTTTCCTGCCACTTGACTATTTGGTGCTTTATAAGATGCTACTTCTGGAATGATAGCTGCGTCTAATTGCAATTCTCCATCACAAGATAAATTTGGAGCCTTTTGTTTTAATAACTTAGTAGCTTCTACCACTTTGTTTGTTAACTCTGAATTAGCACTACCATAAGTAGAATAAGAAAGCATTGCTACTTCTGATTTCTTTCCTACTAATTGTTCAAAGCTTTTGCTAGAAGATATTGCAATTTCTGATAATTCTTCTGCTGTTGGATTTTCTACTAAACCACAATCTCCAAAAACAAATACGCCTTCTTCTCCATAATTACAATTTGGTACTACCATAGTGAAAAATGCTGAAACAATTTTAGTACCTGGAGCTGTTTTCAAAATTTGAAGCGCTGGTCTTAGGGTATTGGCAGTAGAATGACAAGCACCAGATACTAACCCATCTACTTCTCCACCGCTTTAACATCATCGTTCCAAAATAGATTGGCTCTAAAATAGTTTCTTTTGCTTTTTCTATTGTCATTCCTTTATGTTTTCTTAGTTCATAAAATGTACTAACATATTCTTCATATTGACTTGAGGTTTTTGGGTCTATTATTTGTGCTTTGGTAATATCTATCTGATTTTGCTTAGCTCGATTTTGAACTTCTTGTTCATTTCCAATTAAAATAATATTTGCAAAATCTTCTTGTAAGATTTTGGCTGCTGCTTGCAATACTCTTATGTCTTCACTTTCTGGAAGTACAATTGTTTTTATATTCTGTTTTGCTTTTTCTTTTATATTTTCATTAAATGACATATTTTTTAATTCCTTCCTTTTCATTAACACTCCTATTATATATGTATTTTACAAAAAGTACAAGTATTTTGTAAAAAAATAAGACACTATTATACTTTTTTAGTATAATAATGCCTTTTTTCTTATTTATTTTGCATAATCAATTACTCTTGTTTCTCTAACCACATTTACCTTAATTTGTCCCGGATATTCCATTTCTGCTTCTACCTTTTTAGCAATGTCTCTAGCCATCAAAGTCATTTGGTCATCATTAATTTTTTCTGGTTTTACAATAATTCTAATTTCTCTACCAGCTTGAATTGCAAAAGATTTTTCAACTCCTTCAAAAGAGTCTGCTATACTTTCTAGTTGTTCTAGCCTTTTAATATAGGCTTCTAAGGTTTCTCTTCTAGCTCCTGGTCTGGATGCTGAAATTGCATCTGCTGCTTGTATTAATACAGCTTCCATTGTTTTAGGTTCTACATCACCATGGTGTGCATGTACTGCATTGATAACATTTTCGTTTTCTTTGTATTTTTTTAAAATGTCTACACCAATTTCTACATGAGTACCTTCCATGTCATGGTCTAATGCTTTTCCAATATCATGTAGTAAACCAGCACGTCTTGCAAGTTTTGGATCTAGTCCTAATTCTTCTGCCATAATTCTAGCTAAATTAGATACTTCTATAGAATGATTTAATACATTTTGACCATAGCTTGTCCTATATTTTAATTTACCAATTAACTTTATCAAGTCTGGATGTAAACCAATAACTCCTGTTTCTAATACAGCTCTTTCTCCTTCTTCTTTAATTACCTTAGCAATTTCTTCTTTGGCCTTTTCTACCATTTCTTCAATTTTAGCTGGGTGAATCCTGCCATCATCAATTAATTTTTCTAATGCTAATTTGGCAACTTCCCTTCTTAAAGGGTCAAAACCTGAAATTACAACAGCCTCTGGCGTATCATCAATAATTAGGTCAATACCAGTTAGGGTTTCTAGTGTTTTGATATTTCTACCTTCTCTACCTATAATTCTACCTTTCATATCATCATTAGGAAGGGCAACAATGGACACTGTTGTTTCAGAAGTATGGTCAGCTGCACATTTTTGAACAGCATAGCTAATTACTTCTTTTGCATTTTTTTCAGCTTCTTCTTTTATTTTTGATTCCATATCTCTTATAAGAGAAGCCTTTTCTCCAGTTAATTGTTTTTCCATTTCAGATAATAATAGTTTTTTTGCCTCTTCTTTTGACAAACCAGAAATTTTTTGTAATTCTGCTATTTGCTTGTTTAATACTTCTTCAATTTCTAGTTTCTTTTGATCTAATTCATAATATTTATTTTCTAAGTCCTTTGCTTTTTTCTCTACTACTTCTTGTTTTCTTTCTAAATTTTCTTCTTTTTGAATTAGTCTTTTTTCTTGACTTTGTACTTCGCCTCTTCTTTCTCTAATCTCCTGATCTAAGTCTTTTCTGGCATTCATAATTTCTTCTTTTGCTTTAAAAATTTCTTCTTTTTTCTTATTTTCTGCTTCTATGTTTGCCATTTCAAGTATTTTTTTTGCTTCATTTTCTGCACTTTGCATTTTAGACTCAGCAATTTTCTTTCTAATAACTATTCCAACGAAAGTAAAAATTACTGCTGAAATTAGAAAAACGGCGATATTGATTACGATATCCATAATCTTAAACACCTCTTTCTTATTTAATTTTCAATGTGCTAAATATATATCACTAATTTGATTTTTATATTAGAATATATTTACCTACACTAATATTTTATCTTGATTATGGCAAACTGTCAAGTGCTTTTGGTAAATTTTGCTATTCATTTGTCCTAAAAGTTTTATGTAATCTGTATGTATGAAAGATATGATTTGAACATGAAAAAAAAGCGAAGAAACTAAAATAATTTCTTCGCTTTTTTCTAAACATGAACTTTTGATTAAAAGTCTGATTTGTTAATATTAAAAGATTATTGAAGGTTTATACTATTTTCTATTTTATTTTCCTTTTTTAGTTTTTCTAGCTTTGTAATTAATTCTTGTAACCTGGACATATCTTTTCCCATCATTTCCCAATTTCCATTTTCACTAGATTGCTTTAAATTACTATTTGCTTTGATAATAGCATTCATTAACTCTTCTATACTATCTGTATTTTCTATTTCAATATCTACTGCATTTTGTGATATTAAGTTATTTAAGGCTTGTGTTATACTATTTCCAATTGCTACTTTATTCCCAGATGCTACTACTACTTTTTTTAGTACAGGAGTAGTGTTTTCTTCATTAATATATTGCTGATAAATTGGCTCTATATATAATAAAGAATTATTAATAGGAACTACTATCATATTTTTTACTAGTCTTGTGCCAGTTACATTTAAACTTTCAATTTCTTTTGAAATAGTCTCATCTTGTTCTAGTTGTGTATCAATTTGCATTGGTCCTAGTACATTACTATCAGATGGATATTTATATAATTTTAACTTTGGATTACCTTCCTCATAGCTACCTACTAAATAAGCTGTAATATTTTGCTTTTTATTAGGTGTATAAGGTAATACTAGCCCCAAAGATGCCTCTTTTTCATCTACTGCTTTTATCATAGCATAATAAGGCTGAATGGTAGTTCCTACTTTATTAGGTACTTTACTTGTATTATGTGTTGCAATATTCCAAATATCATCACCACGGTAAAGCACATTTGTCTGAACATAATGATATCTTTCTAAGATTTCAGCTTGAATATGATATAAAAATTGTGGATATACAAATTGGCTGCTAATATCTTCTGGAATTACAACATCTTTTTCCATAAACAAATCTTTATAAATTTTTTGATAGGCCATAATAATTGGGTCATTTCTATCAGTAATATAGTATTGTACCGTTCCATCATAAGCATCTATTAAAACTTTAACAGAATTTCTAATGTAATTAAGTTCTTTTTTCTTTAATAAATTTTCTTTTTGCAGCGTAATTTTTTGAGAGTATGGATAATAATCAGTTGTGGTATAGCCATCTAACACCCATACTAGCCTTCCTTCTTTAGTTACTACCAAATATGGATTTTCATCATACAAAATATAAGGCATTAAGGTTTTAGCTCTTTCTATAATGTTTCTATTAATTAATATTTTACTTTCAGAATTTACATTACCTGAAAATGCTAACCTTAAGTCATATTTTCGAAGGGCTAAAATAAATCTATCTAAAAAGTTTAGTTTTAAACCTGCTTTTCCATCATAATTATTTTGTGCATTTTCTGCCTTTGTAGAATTAACTATTGGATAGTCAAATTCCACTTTTTGATTACTATTGGTAACAGCTGTATGATTGGTTTCTAAACCAAAATAAATTCTTGGCTCTATAACAGCTATTACATCTTCTTGGTTTGCAGTAAAGCCCTTTTGCAAATGTACTAATTCTCCACTATCTTCTACTAAACTAGCTGAAGTAATAATAACACCATATCCATGTGTATATTCATAAGTTTTATTATTATAAGTTCTAGTAGAATTTGCTATTTCTCTTGGAGATACATATACTAAATTTGGCTTATCATCCACCCTATAATTTGCTATTTGCGTTGTACGATAAGTATAATACCCTTTATCTGTTTGTAAAGTATTTAGATTTTTTAAAACAATCTCTGAGCTAGTAAGTACAATATTGTTTATTACATCTTTATTTTCATCTATATGGTCTTTTGTAATAGTTTCATTTTCACTTAAATTAGTCTCTTCAATATTAATGCCATAAGCTTGTCTTGTAGAATTAATATTTGCTTTAATATATTTATCTTCCTTATCTAGCTCGTTTGGTCCTACTACAATTAACTCAAACCCTACTAAAACAATTAGTAGCATTATTAAATAAAGTGGTACTGCCATTAAGGCGGTAATTACTTTCTTTGTATTTCCTTTTTTGAAAAAGTGTACAGCTACCATAATACAAACAGCTACAATAAGTGCTAAAATGCGGTATCCCCATAATTTAATAGTTACCTCAGAAAGCCCTGCTCCCCATAAAGAATAAGAAGCTATTGTATTGTCTAAATTAATAAATTTTTGCAAACCTACATTTAAAGTTTCTATAAAAATAGTTGCTGCAATTAAAAATGCAATTACTATAATATTGGTACAAAGCTGTTTTAATAATTTGCTATTTTTTAAAGTTTGTCTACTAATTCCATCACAGCAAAAATTAAATACAATAATATAATAAATAGCAGCATATATCGTTAACCCTACTACAATCGTTAATAAATAACGTAAACTAAATTGCAAAAATGGTTGTACAAAAATAAAGTAACCAATATCATAGCCAAATATTGGGTCTGTAAGTTCAAAGGCTGTTGCATTAATACATAACATAAACTTTTCTAACATCGTATTGGTAATAAAAAAACTAATAACAATAGCACTAACAAATGCTATGGACTTATTTAAAAGTTTTGGTATCGTCTTTTTTTCATCTTCAAAAAAAGGTATTAAGCCTTTTTTTATTCTTCTATTGGTAAATAAATAAGCACAAATAGTATGAAAAAATTAATAAAAAAGGCAAAAAGCTGGTAAGATAAATTTTGCCAAAAAATACTTAAATACTGCTCCCCCATTTCTAATGTTTCTAAATAGCTTCCTCTATAAGTAATATAAAAGATAACAACTGATAGAATAAAAGAAACAAGAACAACCCATCTTTTTAATTGATTCATTTTTACTTGTCTTTGTTTTTCTTTGGTTAGTGTTTCAGTACTTTGTTTATTTTCCATTCATAACTTCCTTTTTTATAATTTATATTTTAGAAAATCTTTAAATAAGTGCTTTTACAAAATCACTACTATTAAAGATTTCCATATCATCAATTTGTTCTCCTACTCCTACAAATTTTACTGGCATCTGATTTTCACAAACGATACCAACTACTACTCCCCCTTTAGCTGTTCCATCTAATTTAGTTAAAATAATTCCATTAATATCAACAGTTTCTTTAAAGGCCTTTACTTGTAAAATAGCATTTTGACCAGTTGTTGCATCTAATACCATTAATACTTCTTTGGATGCTTCTGGCAATTCTCTGTCAATTACCTTCTTTATTTTTATTAATTCATCCATTAAATATTTTTTGTTATGTAATCTTCCTGCTGTATCACAAATTAGTACATCTGCATTTGTTTGCTTTGTAATTTGTATGGCATCAAATACAACTGATGCTGGGTCTGCTCCTTCTTCTTTTTTTACCATTTGGCAACCTGCTCGATTTGCCCAAATTTCTAGTTGTTCTACTGCTGCAGCCCTAAAAGTATCTGCTGCTGCAATTACTACTTTTTTTCCATCTTGTTTTAAACGATTGGCTATTTTTCCTATAGAAGTGGTTTTTCCGAACACCATTTACTCCAACAATTAATATAACAGATGGGTGTGTTTCTAATGTTAGATGGTTATCTACTTCATCTAAGATAGCTTGTATTTCTATCCTTAATGCATTTTTCACACCTTCTTCATCTTCTATTTTCTCTTTTTTTATTCTACTACGTAAATTACTAATAATTTTGGTAGATGTTTCCACTCCTACATCTGACATAATTAATGCTTCTTCTAATTCTTCTAGTAATTCTTCATCTACTTTTCTAAAATTACTAAACACATTGTTTATTTTTTCATCAAAAGAGCTTTTTGTTTTAC
Source organism: uncultured Clostridium sp. (assembly GCA_947647115.1). Taxonomy (GTDB): domain Bacteria; phylum Bacillota; class Clostridia; order TANB77; family CAG-508; genus CAG-273. The sequence continues at coordinate 12,450 of CANSJB010000033.1, forward strand.
TTAAACCTTGTTTTAATTTATCAAAAAATCCCATATTCTTTTTGTATGATACATTTAATAACTTAAATACCCCATACGCTCCTTTCTAGTATGCTATTTTATCATGATTTTTAAAATATAGCAACTCTATTCATTTTTTAATTTTTTGCCATCTATATAAGCGTTTCCCACTTTTTGACTTACTTTTAAATAATAGTGATTTACTGGGTCATAAGAAATCGGCTCTAATTTTTCTGGGTCTATTTTGCCATCTGTTAATATTTTTTCATCTGCACTGATATTCACAATCTCACCTATCATTTGACAGGTTTGCTCATCATAACTAATAAATCTACATTCTAATGTCATTGGTAATTCATTAATAATAGGGGCATCTACAAATTCACTTTTTGTGACAGTAAAACCTGCTTTTTCTATTTTATTTGGTTCTTGATTACCAGACACAATACCAAAATAATCACATTCTACTACAGTACTTGCTGTTGCCATACTTACTGTAAAAGCCTTTTTATTTAAAATATTTTTTGTAGTTTTATGTCCTCTACTTAAACACATTGTTATTTGGTTTTCTTCACTCATTCCACCCCATGCTGCATTCATTGCATTTGGTATATTATTCTCTCCATAAGTTCCTATAATAAATACTGGTTGTGGATACAAATAGGGTTTTACTCCAAAGTTCTTTCTCATAGTTAATTCCTCCTATAATAAATTATTTCTTTTTTATATCAAATTTATTATACTTAAGTTATTTTTACTTTTCAATAG
>CANSJB010000034.1 GCA_947647115.1 uncultured Clostridium sp.
ACCTATAGAAATAATTAATATATTAAAATAATTTGTTACCCTTTTGTTACCCACCCATTAAGTTGTAATAAGTTTTACAATTTTGGGCAAAAAAGTGATGAAATTTTATTGACATAAGGTATAAAAATATAGTATAATTAATATACTAATAAAGAATAGCTATTTAATAATTCGAGTGTTTCGCAACTCATACAAAATGGCGAACAATATATTCGAGTGTTTCACAACTCATACAAAAATGGTGAACAATATATTCGAGTAAACGCTTGCTCAAAACAAAAAGGCGTGATTTAATTAAGGGGAGTTAAAATTAAGTTTTTAACTCCCAATTTTAATATGAGGAGAAATAGTAATGCAATTAAAGTTTTATGAAGTGGATGGTGAATATATAAAATTTTTAAGAGAAAATGGAGATAATAAAATTCCCAATATAGATTATAAGAAGCATAAAAAGTTTTTTTGTGGAATAGTTCTTACAATTAATAACTTTAATTACTTTGCTCCAGTATCTTCTTATAATAAAAAAGCTCATACAGCATTTTTGATTATGGATAAAGATAGAAAAACAAAAGAATTAAAGCCAATATCATCTTTGAGATTTTCTTTTATGTTTCCGTGTCCAATAGAATATTTAAATCAAAAAGATTTTTCAAAAGAAGATGAAAAATATAAAAATCTATTAAGAAAAGAATTGCATTATTGTAATATAAATAAAGAAAAAATAAGAAAACTAGCAAATGAAATTTATAAATTAGGATTAAAAGAAGAAACTAGAAAAAAATTTAATATATGCAATTTTAAAAAACTAGAAGAAAAATGTATAGAATACAAAATTAAAAATTAGAAATTAAAAATATGAAAGTTGGTTTAATTATGGGTATAGTAATAGAAAAATTAAGGAAAGAAGATTTGAAAGAAGCAATTAATATATATGATGATAATCACAAACTAAAGACTAATTATGAAAAGTTATTTAATGTGTATGATAAAATCTATAATAATTCAGCTTATCATAACATAGTAGCAAAAATAGATGAAAAAATTGTAGGTTTAGCAACTATAATTATAAATTATGATATTGTTGAAGAATTAAATCCATTTTTAACTGTTTGGAATTTTGGAATAACACAAGAATATAGAAGGCAAAGAATTGGCACTAAAATGTTTGAATATATTTATGAATTTGCTAAAGAAAATAATTGTGAATTCATATCGCTAATTGCCGAAAGAAATAATACTACTGCACAATCTTTTTATGATAGTTTAGGTTATAAAAAAGAAATAGGATATGTTAAATTAATTAATAAAGATAATTGGTAAACAATTACAGAAGGAAAAACCAGTATGGTATGGGGAAGTCAATGGGATGCTTGTATGAAATGGTTTTTAAGTCAAGGAGGAGATAAAGCAACCTATGTAACCAATAGTACAGGAAAAGGAAATTATGAAACAACTTATAATATTCCAACAGGATCCAACGATAACTATAGTGTAAATAATATTTATGATATGGCAGGAAATGTAGAAGAATGGACAATAGAAGCTTATGATGCTGTCAACCGCGTCAAGCGCCGGAGGCTATTTTGCCAGTTCGGGTTCTTACGGTCCAGTTTCTTCCAGGGAAAAGGACGGTCCGGCTGGCATTGCCCGCATCTTTTCTTCTCGCTCCACTTTGGTAATGTAACACTGGATGTTGATTTATGAAACTAGAGAAGAGAAATAAAAGCTAGAAGAAGTAGTAAACCTAATTAAATAGATTCCTAGCGAATCGAAGATACGCAGGATGTGAAAAATTTAAAGTACCCAAAATGAAAGTTTTGAGAAATGCTGAAATTTTTCACTAGCGTGGCGCCACTAGTGTGGCGTTTTTTCTGTTTGCAGGCTTTTGTCGGCAAACTAAAAAACGCAAACTAGAAAAGAAGATAAAAATATACCAGAAGTACAAACTATTATGAAAAGAGGATAATAATACAATAAGAAATTAACTTCCAAAACAAAAACTTGCAAAAACACTTTTCAAAAAAACTTGCATTTAATTTAATAATTGGTATATAATCTTACCATATTAAAATAAAAGTAAAATTGACTAAATAAAATAAGGAGGAAATCTTGGAACAAGAAGAAATAACAAAAGAAACAAAGCAAACCAAAAAAGCACCATCCTTTATGAAAAATGTACTTATTTTGATGTTTGCACAAATTATGGTAAAAGTGTTAGGACTTATATATAAATTAGTAATTACTAATATTGAAGGTTTTGGAGACGCAGGACTTGGCTACTATTCAGCAGGATATCAAATATACTCTGTATTACTTGCTATCTCTTCTTTAGGGATACCAGGGGTAGTTTCAAAGTTAGTATCAGAAAGATTAGCAGTAGATGACAAAAAAGGTGCACAAAGAATTTTTAGGATTTGTATGACTTTTTTTGTAGGGATTGGAGCTATCTTATCGATAGGTTTATTTTTTGGAGCCGAATATATTGCAACAGCCATTTTTAATGTACCAGATACTAAATATGTTATGCAAGTACTAGCACCAGCGATTGCCTTCGTATCAGCAGCAGCTGTGTTTAGAGGGTATTTTGTTGGGCAAGGGGACATGAAACCAACTAGTTATTCACAGATTATTGAGCAAATTTTTAACTGTGTACTTTCTATTACCTTTGTATATGCTTTACTTGGGCAAGAAACTTACATTATGGCAGCAGGTGGAAACTTGTCTACAACATGTGCCATTATTTTAACATTTTTCTATTTAGTCAAATATTATAAGAAAAACAAATTATCAGTAAATAGAAAGCAAGTATCTAGTGATGATGGTAAAAAACCACTACAATTATTGAAAGTGATTTTAACGATTTCTTTGCCAATTACTTTTAGCTCTATTGTGTCAGTTGTTAGTCCATTAATTGATAGTAGTACTGTTAGCAGATATATTCAAATTGCTTTTGCCAATGCCTATCCAATTAAGGAAGAATTAGAAGCCTTTGCTATGAGTATGACAGGAATTTTATCTAAAGTAGATACCTTAGTAAACCTACCAATTGCAGTAAATGTGGCATTTTCAACTGCTATTACACCAGCAATTTCTGGTTTTTTAGCACAAAAAGACTATGAATCTGCATCCAAACGTATGACATTTTCTATATTTGCATCTTTACTGATAGTACTTCCATGTGCAGCAGGTTTAATTGCTTTAGCACAACCAATATTTAACTTAATTTATCCAACTGCTAGTGATGGAGCAACTGTACTTATGGTATTTTGTATACCAATGATATTTATTGCCCTGATACAAACAATTAATGGTGGGTTACATGGGTTAAATAAAAGCTATGTACCAGCTATAGCACTTTTAGGAGCTGTTATTATTAAATTTGTGCTAAATATGATATTAATAAAAAATCCAAATATAGGAATTTATGGAGCAGGTATTAGCTCAATTGCCGCTCAAGTATTTACCTTTATAGTATGTGCTAGTGTTTTAAACAAGTATATTAAACTAAAATTTAAGTTTGGCAGAATGATTGTCGCACCAATTGTTTCAAGTGTTATCATGGGAGTATGTGTATACTTTATTCATAAAGGGCTTAATATGGTAGTAGGAAATGCCATTAGTACAATTATAGCAATTATAGCAGGAGCTATGATTTATGGGGTAGCTATTATATTTACAAAAGTCTTGAAAAAAGAAGAAATGATGATGATACCATTTGGAACAAAGCTATATTCTCTTTTACGAAAGTTAAAAATTTACCAAGAACCAAAACACTTGGCAGAATAAAAGTAACTATTTAAAATAAATGGAGGAATAAAAATGCCAATATTAGAGCAAAAAGATGAAAAAATGGTTGCTAAACTCAAAAACTTTTTAGAAAATTCAGAGTATGCAAATTTTTATCAAAGCTTTGAATATGCCAAAACTAAACAAGATAAATGGAAAAATGAATATGTTTATTTAGAAGAAAATGGACAAATAATAGCTGCTATGTTGGTGCAGATAAGAACAATTGCAAAGCTATTTACCATTATGTATGCACCAAGAGGTCCAGTAGCAGATGTATATAATATGCAGATAATGAAACAATTAGAGCAAGAAACAAGACCACTTGCTAAAAAATATAAAGCATTTGTACTAAAAATGGCACCAGAGGTAACCTGTGATGAAAAACTCGCAAAGACCTTAAGACAAGAAGGGTTTAAGGTAACTAGCATCTTTAAGAATATTTTAAAACCAATGCAAACTGTAAAAAACATGATACTAGAAGTAGAAGGAAAGACAAAAGAAGAATTAATGGCTGGGTATAGTCAAAAAACAAGATATAATATTAAACTGGCACAAAAAAAAGGAGTAACAGTAAGATATTCTAGTCAAGAAGAAGATATAAAGAAATTTTATGAATTAATGAAAGTAACAGCCATAAGAGATGGAATTGGGTTAAGAGAATATGAATATTTTAAAGACTTAATATATGATTTTAAAGAACATGCTAGAATTTATATAGCAGAATATGAAGGACAAGCCTTAGCTGCAGCTTTAGCCATTCACTATGGAAAGAAAGTAACTTACTATTATGGAGCAAGTTCAAATGAAAAACGAAATCTAATGCCATGCTATTTAATGCAACAAACTATGATAGATTGGGCATTAGAAACTGGTTGCAGAAAATATGATTTTGGAGGCGTATTTAATACTACTATGGATAATGGGCTATATAGGTTTAAAGAAGGGTTTTGCAAAAAAGAAGGTGTTACTTGTTTTATAGGGGAAATTGACAAGATATATAAACCATTTTTATACTTTTTATTTGAGCAAATTGTGCCAAAAGCTAAAAAAATAATGCTATCGATACATGTTAAGAAATAAAATTTACTAATATGTTGCCTTTTACATATATATGGTATATAATTTGGAAAAACATAAGAAAAGGGGAGTAAAAATGCAAAAAAGTAAACTAAAAATACTAATAATAGGAATAGTCATACTATTATTAATAGCAGGGCTTATATGGCTAACCATTAAAAATAGGCAAACATCACAAAAAAATGAAAATACCAAAGAAGAATTTGTCAAAGTAGAAAAAGATGGTACAAAGGTAAATATTAGCAATAAACTAAAAGAAAATAAGAAAATAGATGAGCTAATCATAACAGATATTTCTATAAAAACCAAAAATAATGAAACAATATTGCAAGCAAATGTTAAGAATTTAACAAATGAAATTAAAGGAAATTATGCTATTAAATTAGTAATCAAAGATAAAGCACAAAACACCATAAAAGAAATAAGTGGCTATATTAACACAATTAAGCCACAAGAGCAAACTACCCTAGATATTAAAACAAGCTATGATTTTGCTAATGCATATGATTTTGAAATTATGAAACAATAATTTTGTTTAAAAGTTTAATAAAAAATAGTATTGTTAGGAGTAAATAAAAATGAAAAAATATAGTATGCAAAAGCAAAATAGTAAAGGTATTACTTTAATTGCTTTAGTAATTACCATGATAATTATATTTATATTAGCAGCAGTAAGCCTTTTAGTATTTGGAAAAAATGGCTTGGTACAAACAGCAAAAGAAGCAGCAATTGCACAAAAAATAGCAGAATATAAAACACTAATAGAATCAGTAAGAGCAAGAGTAGCTATTAAAAATGGTGCTACTGTACCAATCGATAAGTTTTTAGATGAACTAAAAAAACAAGAGGTAGTTAAAGATGACAGTCAAATAAAAGATAATGGAGATGGCAGTTATACCATAACACCAGAACCAGGAATTGATATTATTGTAAAACCAACAGAAGATGGGAAAGATGTGATTATAAAATATCCAATATCAGATGGAATACAGCCAGATGGAAATACACAAGGAAACACAAGTGGTGGTAATAATCAAGGAGGAAACCATCAAGGTGGTAATACAACTGGAGGAAATAACCAAGGAGGCAATACGACTGGTGGAAATAATCAAGGAAATAATACAACAGGTGGAGGTGAAATAACAGATACAACACCACCAAATATTGTTGTAACAAAAGGAAGTGTTACAGAAAATAGTATTGCAGTATCAGTTACAGCAACAGATACACAATCTGGTATGCCAACAAGTCCAACATATCAGTATTATATTAAAAAAACAGCAGAAGCGGCTTATTCAGAAAGTAAAAAATATACAGGGACACAAAATAGTCATATTTTTAGTAATTTAGAGCCAAATACAAGTTATGATATAAAAGTTACAACAAAAGACATAGCAAATAATGAAGGGGCAGGGTATTTAAAAAATGTAACAACAAAACAAGAAAATAAAATAGATATTTTATTAAGTACAACAGAGCTAACCAACCAAGATGTACAAGTAACGATTAATTATAGTTTAAATGATGAAACATTAAGGAAAAAATATAAAATAGGAACTCAAGAATGGCAATATATTACAGGCAATTCAGCAACATTTACAGTAGGAGAAAATACAACTATTATCGCAATACTAGAAAATGCAGCAGGAGAGACAGTCGTTTCCAAAACCTATAATATAGAAAATATAAATAAAACAGGAGTAGTCATTGAAGAATTTAAAATAACAGCAACAGGAGATAACTATGTTACAACAACTACTACAGTAAATAATACTGCAGGAATACAAAAAGTAGAATATAAATTAGGAGCTACTGCAGCTTATGTAGAAGATGCCAATAAATCTTTAACACATAATTTTACAGGTTTAGCAAATGGAACTCCTTATGACTTTTATGTAAGAGTAACGGATAAATTTGGCAATGTATCAGAAAAACATCTTTTAGCAGGAATCGGCTTAACAATGATAACAAACGTACAAGAGTTTAATGACATGAGAAATGCACCAGATGGTAAATATATGCTTGCTAATGATATAGACTTTACAAATGAAACTAATTTTGAACCAATAGAGGAATTTACAGGAGCTCTTTATGGAGCAAATCAAAAAGTAATTAACCTAAAAATTAATAAAGAAAATACAACAGAAGCGTACATTGGAGGAGTATTTAATAAATTATCGGGAAGTGCTAATATACAAGATATTAATTTTATAGATTTATCATTAAAAGTAAATGTAGGTACTACTGCATCTGCAACAATAGGTGCTTTAGCAGGACAGGTATCAAGCTCAAGTGTTAATATATCAAATCTAAAAGGAAATACTAGTATAGAAGTTACAAAAGTATGTTCAGAAGATTCGAGTGAAACAGAAGGAATCGATGTAGGCGGACTAATTGGACGCCTACAATATGGTAATTTAACAAATACAGAAATTAATACTAAGATAGTTTCAAATCATAATAATGCATCAACAACAAAGAAAAACGAATTTTTATATGGTATGGTTTCTACAATAGGTAATGGTGCTAATGTAAGTAATTGTAAGGTTGTAACAGATATTTCAACTACCAATAATTCAAGAAGAACTATTGTAGTTGGAGGTTTTTCACATAGCATGAGAAATAATGTTACAAATTGTTATGCAGAACCTAAAATAAGAATAGCAAATACACCATTAGGAGCTACTGTTGGAGGTTTTTGCAATCAGATGACTGTACAAAATACAACTTCTAATAATTCCAATACTTTAAAAAATTGTTATGTAGACAATATGGATATAGAGGTTACCAATTGTGAAGGTACAGTGGAGATTGGTGGAGTGTGTACTAATCTTGATGGTTGGTACAATGTTAATTACAAGGTGGAACGATATATAAGTTATTGTGGGGCAAAAGGTAAAATAAAAACGACAAACTGTAAATCAGTATATGCAGGGGGGATAGTTGCGAAAGTAAAAGGAGCAAAATTAAATCATTCTTATGCACAAGTAGATATAGAAAATACAGGTTCAACAGGTACTGCATATATAGGAGGCGTTGTTGCTACAGCCTATAATCAAGCTACTGAATATAGTGGTTCAGTAAGATATACAACATGTGAAGTTACAAATTGTTATGCTGTTGGAAATTTAAGCTCAACGAATACTACAGGCAAAAGCAATGCTGTAGGAGGTGTTGCAGTAAGTTGTAATGGAGCAAAAATATCAACTGCTTTCTTTATAGGAAATTTAACAGGTGGAGATAATGTAAGTTTATATGGAACTCATGGAGCACCAGGAAATATAAAATCGTCACCAACTAGTAAAGGAACCGTATATGGTTCTGCAAGTACACAATATGCAATTGTTAAATTCCATGGTGGTAATAATTATGTTTCACCAGTTCCATCAAGTGCAAATACAAGTTTCCATTATGTAACTGAGTTAAATCCGGATTTAACTACAACAGTAGGAACAGCAATACCAACTCTAGAAGATGCTAAAAAAGCAGCATCCTACACATTCTCATTTGCAAGTAGCACTGGTACTTCTGGATGGACAATAGAAGAAGGTACATCAGTACCATATTTCAAACAACTACCAAAACCAGATGCAGTAATGAATGTAGAACAATTTTTAAATAGAGGGCAATAATAAAATAGAGGAAAAGATTTGAAAACAGTGTATATAAAAATGCCCTTTTTAAAAATTTAAAAAAACACTTTACTTTTTTAAATTTTATAGATATAATAAGCACATTGGAAGTAAATAGTTCATTTCCAATTAAAACAGGTTAATTACTTTTTAAGTAATATAAATTTTTAAAGGAGGTTCTTTATGAGTCAAAAGTATGTTTACTTATTTAAAGAAGGAAATGCTAACATGAGAGAATTGTTAGGTGGAAAAGGAGCAAACTTAGCTGAAATGACAAACTTAGGTTTACCAATTCCACAAGGTTTTACAGTTACAACAGAAGCATGTACAAGATATTACGAAGATGGGGAAAAAATTGCACAAGAAATTGAAGATGAAATTTTTGCTGCATTAAAAAAATTAGAAGAAATTACAGGTAAAAAATTTGGAGATAAAGAAAATCCATTATTAGTATCTGTACGTTCAGGAGCAAGAGCATCTATGCCAGGTATGATGGACACAATATTAAACTTAGGTTTAAATAATGAAGTTGTAGAAGTAATGGCACAAAAAAATGAAAGATTTGCTTATGATAGTTACAGAAGATTTATTCAAATGTTTAGTGATGTTGTTATGGAAATACCAAAACCACTATTTGAAAAAGAAATAGACGCTATGAAAGAGAAAAAAGGTGTAAAACAAGACACTGAACTAACAGCTAGTGATTTAAAAGAACTAGTAACAATATTTAAAGGAATTTACCTAAAAGAGCATGGAAGTGAATTTCCAAGTAACCCAGTAGAACAATTAAAAGAAGCTGTAAAAGCAGTATTTCGTTCATGGAATAACCCAAGAGCCATTACTTATAGAAGATTAAATGATATTCCAGGAAGCTGGGGAACAGCTGTTAACGTACAAGAAATGGTTTTCGGCAACATGGGAGATGACTGTGGAACTGGTGTTGCCTTTACACGTAACCCAGCTACAGGTGAAAAAGCATTATTTGGTGAGTATTTAATGAATGCACAAGGCGAAGACGTTGTAGCAGGTATTAGAACACCACAGCCAATTGCAACCTTAGAACAAACAAATCCAGAAGCATATGCTGACTTTGTAAAATATGCTAATCTTTTAGAAGACCATTACAAAGATATGCAAGATATGGAATTTACCATTGAAAGAGGAAAACTATTCTTCTTACAAACTAGAAATGGTAAAAGAACAGCAAATGCTGCATTAAGAATAGCAGTAGAACTTGTAAACGAAGGTATGATTACAGAAAAAGAGGCTGTTTTAAGAGTAGAACCAAACCAATTAGACCAACTACTACATCCAAACTTTGATAGTGCTAAATTAAAAGCTGCAAAACCAGTAGCAAAAGGTTTAGCTGCATCACCAGGAGCTGCAACAGGTAAAGTTGTATTTACAGCAGATAGAGCAGTAGAACTATATGAAGCAGGAGAAAAAGATTTAATTTTAGTAAGACTTGAAACATCACCAGAAGATATTGATGGTATGAATGTATGCCATGGTATATTAACAGTACGTGGTGGTATGACATCACATGCAGCTGTAGTTGCACGTGGTATGGGTACATGTTGTGTTGCAGGTTGTGGAGAACTTGTAGTAAATGAAGAAGCAAAAACATTTACAGATGGACAAGGAAATACTTATCATGAAGGTGACTATATTTCACTTGATGGATCAACTGGAAATGTATATGGTGAAAGAATAGACACAGTAGATGCAACTGTATCAGGAGATTTTGCAAAACTTATGGGATGGGCAGATCAATATAGACAAATGGAAGTTAGAACTAATGCAGATACTCCAAAAGATGCAACTGTTGCTTATAACTTTGGAGCACAAGGTATTGGACTATGCCGTACAGAGCATATGTTCTTTGCACCAGAAAGAATAGCTGCTATTCGTGAAATGATTGTTTCTAAAACAGCAGAACAAAGAGAAAAAGCATTAGCTAAAATATTACCAATGCAAAAAGGTGATTTTGAAGGTTTATATAGAGCAATGAAAGGTTACCCAGTAACGATTCGTTTATTAGATCCACCACTACACGAATTTGTACCACATAGTGATGAAGATATAAAAGCATTAGCAAATGAAATGGGAATGACATTTGAAGAACTTAAAAATATCGTAGAAGGTTTACATGAGTTTAACCCAATGATGGGACATAGAGGATGCCGTTTAGATGTTACTTACCCAGAAATTGCTGTAATGCAAACAAGAGCTATTATTCAAGCAGCTATTACAGTAAATAAAGAAGGCATGAATGTAGTTCCAGAAATTATGGTTCCATTAGTAGGAGAAGTAAAAGAATTAAAATATGTAAAAGATATTATTGTAAAAGCAGCAGATGAAGAAATTGCAAATGCTGGTGTTACAATGAAATATGAAGTAGGAACAATGATAGAAATACCAAGAGCAGCTTTAACTGCTGATGAAATTGCTAAAGAAGCAGAGTTCTTCTCATTTGGAACAAATGACTTAACCCAAATGACATTTGGCTTTAGCCGTGATGATGCAGGTAAATTCTTAAGTTCATACTATGAAAAGAAAATATATGAAACAGATCCATTTGCAAAACTTGACCAAACTGGTGTTGGAAAATTAGTAAAAATGGCTGTAGAAATGGGTAAAGCAACTCGTCCTGACATTCATTTAGGAATTTGTGGAGAGCATGGAGGAAACCCACCAACAGTAGAATTTTGCCATAATATTGGTCTAACTTATGTATCATGTTCACCATTTAGAGTTCCAATTGCAAGACTAGCAGCAGCACAAGCAGCAATTAAAAACCCTAGATAATAAATGAAAAAATAATGAATAAACAAGTACCTATTTTATTAATAGGTGCTTTTTATATGGAATTTACAAAAAACTGTTGACAAACAGGAGGAAACTTAGTATAATTTTATAGTATCAAATTTTAGGTAATAATAAATATAGATAAATTACAGATACACTGCTTAAAAGTCAAGGGAGGGAATTACAATGGCACAACCAAAAAGAAGATGGTCAAAAGCAAGAACACATTTAAAAAGGTCAACATGGAAACTAGAAAATAAAAACTTAGTAGAATGTTCACATTGCCATGAAAAGGTAATGCAACATAGAGTATGTCCAAATTGTGGTTACTATGATGGAAAAGAAGTAGTAGCAAAACAAGAGGCATAAAACCTCACTTGAAATAATTGAGTGGGTATAAAAAGAACTATCAGCTAACCAAGCTACCAATACTTTATATTGAAATAGCAAGTCTTATCTTGCTATTTTTTTATGAATATAGTAAAATGGGAATATAAAAAAGGAGTAAGTATATGGAAACAAGAATTGATAAAAAAAATTACTATTTGAATATAGCAAAATCAGTAGCACAGAGAAGTACTTGCTTAAGAAAAAAGTCAGGAGCAGTAATTGTAAATCATGATGAAATTATTTCTACAGGGTATAGTGGTGCACCACGTGGCAGAGACAATTGCATTGATTTAGGGTATTGCTGCAAAAAAAAGCTATTTCCTAATGTAAGACATGCAGGTTATGATGCTTGCAGAAGTGTACATGCAGAGCAAAATGCACTAATTAGTGGAGCAAGAAAAGACATGATAGGAGCAACCTTATACTTGGTACAATATAGAACAGATACCAACGAATATGAACAAAAACCAGGTTGTTGTCAAATGTGTAGAAAAATGATAATTAATAGCGGTATAGAAACAGTAGTAGTTAGAATAAGTGATGAAGAATATGAGGAAATCGACGTGGAAGAATGGATTAAACATGATGACTTATTAGAAGGTAAAATTACATATTAAAATAATAAAAAAACAGCGTATTTTTATAGAAAGTAGGCTGTTTTTTATATAAAAACAATCAAAAAGTATATAAAAAATATTTTTTGGAGATGTATAGTAAAAATAGCATTTTTATATAAAAGTTTTGAAATACTTTAGCAAATAATATGATAAAATTTTATGGAGTTTAAACAGGGAGGTAATAAAAATGAGTAAATTACAAGAGATGAGATACAAAGAAACAACACCAGATAAGACAGTAAAGAAA
>CANSJB010000035.1 GCA_947647115.1 uncultured Clostridium sp.
TTATACAAAGAAAAGTTTTTTAAGCATTGCTTTTTCACAGCTAATGTAGTATAATAATCTATGTAATTAGCCAAGGGCTACTATAAAAATTTGAAAAGGAGTGAAAAAGTGTGAACAAAGATGTCGAGACTAGGTTGCTTCAACAGTTTATCAAACACAAAAGCGAAGTTGTCATCCGTACACTCGATGGTCGGAAAACTCGTTGCATCATCGACGAAATGGATGATGTGTCAATCCTTGTAAGAGTCCATAAAGTGGACGACACTCTCGAGAGCCACTTGCTCTACAAGAACGCTATCTCTAGCATCATTTTAGCATAGCAAAACAAAACTCCTTACAAGAGCGAATGGAATATCCACTCGCTCTTGTATTTTTTCTATGCTTTAGTACATGACTTTTTTATATTTTCTTAAAAAAATATAACTCTAAAAATCCTTATATAGCTTGTTTTACTTTATTTAATTCTAATTTTATTTCATTGAACAAGAATAATGCGACTTGATTTTGTTCTTCTTTGGTCATTTCAATAAGTTTAGCTATTGTAAAGTTTATATTAAAATATTTAGTTTGGGCAAAATTTATCAGTGTTGTTCTGTATTCTTCGTCAATTTCTCGAAGTTTTTTATCAAAGTATTTATACCTTTCTTTTTTGTCATATTGAATAGGAAGAAAAGAACTTTGGCTCATATTTATTGCCAGTCTTAATTTGTCCTTTATATCCATATCTTTAATCATATTTACTACATATTCTACTTTTTCCATATCATAAAATCTCCTTTATTTTAATTCTTTATCATTTTTTCTTTTAGCCTTTGACATATTGATTTCATCTAGTGTTTTAACCTTTTTTGAAAAATCTGTTGCAATTTCCTTTTCGTGCTTATCAAATACCTCATTATTATAAAGGTCATCTGTAACATACTTGTAATGCTCGTTTTTATCAAAGCCAAGTTTGCTTTGAAATCTTTTCATAATGCTATGCCAAAAGCCTTTGAATTTCTGCAACTGCTCTTTTAAATTTTCTTTTTCAGTTCGTAGTTTGTCAATAATCTTGTCTTTTGCCGATAGTTCCTTTTTCAAGTGTCTTATTTCATCGTCTTTCTGCTCAACTTGATATTTTAGAGAAGAAACCTCTCGTATTGTATCAAATACAGTATGCTCAAAATCTTTTATTGCTATATTTAAGTCATTGACACTTCTAACTGACTGTGTTGTATCTTTTATCTTCGTGTTTGTAACCTAATGGGGCAACGTGTGGAATATGACCACTCTTTATAGCACCTGCTAGTCCTACTTTAGTTCTTTCGCTAGTTCTCTCAATTTCATTTTGACTAACACTCATTAAAAGTCTTGAAATCATTTTACCATTTGCAGTTGTAGTATTTATTTCATCATTTGCACAATCAAGATAAGCATTATTTTCATCTAAAAAGGTTATTAGATTTTCCCAGTCGAATATACTTCTTGTTATTCTATCTAGTTTTAAAGAAACAATAGTATTTACCCTTTTAGACCTAATATCTTCTTTTAATCTTTCAAACTCTGGTCTATGATTACCAGTTTTTGCACTTATTCCAGCGTCTTCATAATAGTCTACAATCTCATAACCTTTGAATTTACAAAAAGACTCTAATCGTTCTTTTTGTTCTGGAAGACTAAATCCCTCGCGAGCTTGTTCTTCGGTTGACACTCTCAAATACAAGCCACATTTTTTCTTTTCTTCGTTCAATTTTTAAACCTCCAATCTAACAAACGGACTAACAAATTCTAAGCATTAAAATGCAAGAATTTGTAACGTTCGGATAATTATCTTCTACGTCAAGTCTATCGACTTTCCTAGAATATAAATAAAAAGAGACATCAAAGTACACGAGTACCTTTGACATCTCTAAAATCCATTTATCATAAACTAAAATATAATAATGCAATATAATATAAATTTTTCAAAGTACTCATAGTTATATAGCTTTTGACGGACAGCTATACATAATTTATTGCCTATATTATATCACGATTTAAAGAAATGTCAATTATTTACAATTATATGTTTTTCAAATATTCTTCTAACTCTGATAATTTAATCTTTTTAGTTAAGTTAGAAATATAAACATCATTTGAATAGTTGAAAACTAAAAAAGTAATATTTTTAATTATCACTCTATGTGGCTCAATATATGTAAGATTAGTTCTCTCTAATTTTCTAATACTACCATTGATAAAGGTAGGAGTAACTTTAGAAAACTCACATACAAATTTAAGTCGTTGTTTTAGACATTCCTCAAATTCTAGTTCTTGCTTAATTATCTTCATTTTAAACACCATCCATTTCTGAATGATATTTGTATCTCTCTGTTCTATAAAAAGTTCGAACAGATATGTTGTTGGTGACCCCTACGGGAATCGAACCCATGATTCAGCCTTGAGAGGGCTGCGTCTTAACCGCTTGACCAAGGGGCCATATAAAGCTACTATCCTACTATACCATATTTTTAGTAGCTTCGTCAATGGTTTTATTAGAATTTATGGCTATATTTACCTCTAATATTTCTCTTAGTCTTTCTTTTTGGTCAGTTAAATACAAATACCCTATTAATGCTTCAAACGCAGTAGCATACATATATTCTTGCATACTTGCATTTTTTGCAATATGGTGTGTTTGCGTATTTCTTCCTCTTTTTACAATTTCTTTTTCTTCTTGTGTTAATATTGTTTCTATATCTTTTAGAGTTTTAGCTTGTGCTTTGGCTTTTACATATTTAATAGATTCTATATGTAATTTATGTGGCTTTAAGTGTGTAACATTAATCAGGTGTGTACGTATATATAGCTCATATACAGCATCACCTATATAAGCCCATGTTAGAGGTGACATTTGCCTTATTTCTTCTATGCTTTTTCTATTTTCAAATAGCTCCAAGTTTTTCTCTCCTCCTAGTTTTGAATTTTTTATGCTAAAATTTAATCTACTATTTCCAGTGTTATTTTTCCCAATTTTCCGCTTCTAAAATCTTCTAATATAATACCTGCTACTCTTTCTAAATTAATTTCTCCTCCAGCTACAATAGCTCCTCTTTTTTTGCCAATCAAGTTCATTATTTCTATTACTTTTTCATTTTGCAGAATATTATTTAATTCATTTTCTTCTATGTGATATCTTTGCATTACATTTGTGCCATATTTTTCTATCATTAATTTTAATAGTTCATAGCCTATTTCTGTGATTGGCAATATATCTTCTTTAATAGTTCCTATATAGGCAAGCTTAAGCGCTACTTCTTGGCTCCCTAATTTGGGCCATAAAACACCTGGGGTATCTAGCAATTCTATTTGATTTGCAACTTTTATCCATTGTTTTTGCCTAGTAACTCCTGGCTTATTACCTACTTGTGCTGTATTTTTCTTAGCCATACGATTGATAAAAGAAGATTTTCCCACATTTGGAATACCTAATACCATAATTCTAATTGCTTTTCCCACTCTGCCTTTATTTTGGTATTTTTCATTATCATAAACTTCTTGTATTTTACGTATGGTTTCATTCATACCTTTACCAGAAACAGAATCTACTAATACTGCTGTAACATTTTGTTTTGCAAAATAGGAAACCCATTTTTTATTTTCTTTTTCACAAGATAAATCAGACTTATTTAAAACAACCAGCCTTGTTTTATTTTGTATCATTTGCTTGATATCTGGGTTTTGGCTGGCTATTGGTATTCTGCTATCTAGTAATTCTACTACCACATCTATCAATTTTAAATCTTCTATGATTTGTTTTTTGGTTTTTGCCATGTGTCCGTGGGTACCAATTGATAGTTGTATTTTGTCGATTATTGTCGTTCATCATTTTTCACACTTTCTTCTTTTCTATTAATTCTTTTGAGTTCTATCCATACTAAAAAAATCAATTTTGAGCAGTCTTCTTTTTCACAAATATTATTCCCTAAAAGTATAGTTTATTTTTAGGGAATAAGCTTTTATTTTTGTTCTATTTGAATAACTTTATTGTATTAATAAGCTCAATTTAATATTTTTACATAGTTCTATATTGGTTTCTATCTGCTCTTTCATCCATTTTTCTGTCATATTGCTCATTTTTATAAAACCAGTCTGTTTTTTTATCTACTGGATGTGCTGTTCTGTTTTTATCTAGCAATACATCAAAAAATGCAGCAAGTGGAATAATAATGGCAATTAAAGAAACTAATAAACATACATAAGTATTTAACGTTATAGTCTCTCCTTGTATCATTGGCATAATATTTTGATATAAGTAGATACCATAATAAAAACCATGTGCTATTAAATAAATAGTAGCTGGCAAAAGCTTTCTTTTTGCAATAAAGCAAATACAAATAAAAGTAATAAATAATAGTACAATTTCCATTGTAATTTCCATTGGTGGGGCTACAAATTCCATTCCCATAGAATACATGACAGTAGAAACTACTCTAAAGCCCCAAAACATAAATGCAAATATGGCTATTAGCCAACTAGATAAATTTTTCATTGGTTATACACTCCTTGTATGATATATTTTTAGGTTTTTCAACTTACCCCAAATTCTATTTTTAGTATAGCATATATTTTCAAAAAATACTACATAAAAATACAAAAACTTCCCTATTCTTCTTTTCCTTTAAAAATAAAAAATGAATATGAGGCTCATATTCATTTTTTATAGTTTTTCTGTTATTGTTTATTAATCTACAAAATTAAATTCATCTTCAAACTTTTCTTTAAAAATTTCAAATACTTTGTTTAGTATTTCTTCATCATCTACACTAACATAAGATTCTTCTTCTTCTGATTCTGTATCTTCTAGTTTTAATATTACTACTTCTCCTGGTTCTTCTGTTTCTTCTTCAACTGGTAGAAGTACTACATATTCTTCTCCTTCATATTCTATTAAATCTAAAAATTCAAATTCTACTTCATTTCCTTCTTCATCATTAAGAACTAATATATTATCTAGTTCTTCTCCTCCATTTACATTTTCTACATTATTGTTTACATCTTCACTCATCTTCCATTTCTCCTTTCATTTATATAATTATATAACATTAAAATCTAATATTTAGTATTTGCACTTTTTTTAAATATATGCAAATAGATTAATTTGTTTTTTCTTTATTTTTTTGTTTGTTCATATAAGTTTCTAAAATATATATTGCTGAAATGGTGTCTACTATTTGCTTTTTCTTAGTTTTATCAATATTTAAATAGTTCATGGTTTTGTGAGCTGCTACTGTTGTTAACCTTTCGTCAATTGGCTCAATTGTAATTTGAGGAAATTTACATTTTAACTTATGAATAAACTTTTGAGTTACTTCTACTCTTTCTGCCTTAGTTCCATTCATATTAATAGGCATTCCAATTACAAAAACGTCAATTTCATACTGTTTTACAACTTCTTCTAAGCGCTTCAATACTAATTTATCATTTCCATTATGATGAATCGTCTCTAAACCTTGTGCTGTAATACCAAGTACATCACTTACTGCTAAGCCTACTCTACTGTCACCATAATCTATTCCTAATTTTCGCATTTTAGTTAATCATCCAATCCAATATAATTTTTTACCATTTTTTCTAAAAGCTCATCTCTTTCTACTTGTCTAATTAAATTTCTTGCATCATTATGACTTGTGATATAAGTTGGATCTCCAGACAAAATATACCCTACTATTTGATTAATTGGGTTATATCCTTTTTCTTCTAATGCATGATATACTTGTTTTAGAATCTCCTTTGTTTTTCTATTTTTATCTTTTTCTACTTTAAAACTAACGGTTTCGTCAGAAATCATACTATCTCATTCCTTCCTTTAAAGTGTTACACTTATAAATAATTGATGGTATTTTCTTCCTTTGGTGCTCCGTCTAAATATTCCTCTAACTTTTTGGTAAGTCCTTCTAATGCAGTTCCTTTATAATAAGTAGATACTACAATGTTTAATCTTGGCGTTACAAAACTTACTTTTTCATCTCCTTGTTTAAATTCTATCTTTGTTTCTTCTACTTTTTGCTTAATTTCTTTCATGAAATTTACTACTGCATCTAGTTCTACACCAGAAAATGCAATGGCAAATTTGGGTCCCATATACCTTACAAAAATATATTCATTTGATAAGTTTTCTTTTACAATACTACTTACTTTTGTTACTATTTCATTTCCTGTTTGCCTACTATAATTTTCATTAATCGCCTCTAAATTTGTAATTCTAAATAAGCAAATCGTTGATGTAGTATATTTATCAATTATTCTCTTGCCTTTTCCAAATAAATATTCTGCTGATTTTAAACTACTAAATTCATCATCTCTTACAATATTTTCTATAATTTGTTGATTTTCTACTGTTTTTAAAACAGATACAATATTGTTTTTTACTACTTCTAAAATAGTAGTATCTATATTGTCAAATTCATGTGGCATACTACCTTCAATAATCCAATAACCAATATATACATTTTCTACATAAAGTGGGAAAAACATAGCAGATTTTGCTCTTCCAAATTCCATTTTTTGGTATGGTAATCTTTCCCCTTCTTTTTCAATGGTAATATATTTTGGTGCCCCATGATAAATACTCTCTTTAAATATTTCCTCATTTTGCAAATTTCTTAAGGCTTCCCAGTGTTTTTCTTCTACATTAGAAGCTTTTACAATATAGTCTGTACCATTGTAAATAACAATAGTAGAATATTTTATTTGGTATCTTTCAATCAAAATATCATTAATTTTCTTTATTTTTTCATCAACAGAGGTAACTTCACTAATGGCATTCATAAAGTCTTGTATTACATTTAAATTAGTTACTTTTTGGTTTAAATTTTGAAAGTTTTGTATTTTTTTATGGATAGACATGTTGTATACCATTAGTAGTGCGATAATAAGTACTAATAGCATAATAACTGCTAATATCAAGAAACTCACCTCATTTTTTACAAAGTTTAATAATTATTTTTCATTTTATTTAAAGTACTATTCATATTACTAGAAAAAGTATTTTGACTATTATAATTATTGTAGTTATTATAAGTTTTTCCTTTTTTATTTGAAATATTATTATTACTATTTAATAATGGATACATCATATCACCTAATTTATTTAAAACTGCCATAAAGTTTTTAGAGTATCCATTTAATGAAATTTTGCAGTTAATAAGCCCTTCTAAATATTTTGAATAAGCTTGTTCTTCAAATGGAATACTGCAATAAGTAACAGTATCTTTGTTAAATAATTCTGTCATAAAGGACATAGCTGGATCATTGTAAAATGCCATTCCACCTATAATGGTTTTTTCTGTAATGCTTCTTAATCTCATTACTTTATTTAAAACAACTCTAATTTTCTCTGGATTTAAAGCATCCCTTGCTTTTAAATTTCTTAAAAATGCAGTTAATGGTTGTATGGTTAGCACATCTAAACTTTGTACTAAGTATAGTTCTTGTGCTTCTCTAAAATAGCTATAATCTGTTTCAAAATCACAATCTAAAATAACTAAAGAATAATTTTGTACTAAAGTTTGTAATATGTTAGTATAATCCTCAATTCCATCTTCTTCTCCAGGAAGTGTTGTATATACTGTTAAATTTTTATGCACTTGTATACCAGTTGGGTTTCCTCTTCTTAAATTCTCAATACAAGAATATGCAACTTTTCTTAGAGGTTCTTCATTTTCTGTATAAATGTAATAAGCATTTTTATTTTTTGTTAAATCTAAAATTGCAGTATTAATTCCTTTTTGTGAAAGTAACTCTGCCATATTATTTACTAAGAAAGAGGTTCCATTTTTAGAAGTTCCTACAAAGGCTACTACTTTTCTATCTCCTGTTAAGAAACTATTTATGCCATTATTTATAGTAGTATTTGTATTTTCTAATGCATTCGTACCATATGGTGGTACATTTGCTGTATTATTTTCATAGTATTGATTATCTTGCATTTCATATGGATTGTTATTTTCAGCTACATTAGGCATTGTTTGTTGTATTGGCTCTGCCATATAACCTTGCTGCTCATAACTAGGTTCTTGTTGTACTACACTTTGTCCCAAACCTTGCTCTGGCATATAAGAATTTTCTGATGTAGTATATGGTTCATTCATTAGTTGTGGTTCTTCCATATTTGGAGTTTCTACTTCTTCTGCCACTTGTGGTTCTTCTACTTTTTCAATCATTGGCATTCTTTCATCAACCACTTTTTCTGCAAATAGTGATTCTTCATCCAAACCTGGTAAAAACATATCTTCAAATGAACTTTCTTGTGGTTTGGCAGATTGCACAGTAGCTTCATCTTCTCCTAGTTCAAATAAATTAACTGGAGGAGTTGCTGGCTTATCTGGTGTAATTTGAGTTTGTACTCCTTGTGCTGGCTCCATGATTACTTTTCTAGGTCTGCCTCTACCTCTTTTTGGTGTAGCTGGTGCATTTGCAACTTCTTGATTTTCTGATTGCACTTTTCTTGGTCTACCTCTTCTTTTTGGCGCTACTGGTTCTGAAACTGCTACATTTGGTTCTACAGTTTTTTCTGCTGCTATATCTTCTACTTCTGGCATTACAGTATTTACTGATGTAACTGGCTCTGCCTTTTGCATAGCTGGTTCTTCTTTCATTTGTGGCACTTGATTATTAGGAAGACTATCTAAAATATCATCTATTTCTTGAATTTGCTCTGGTTGCACTTTTATTGTTTCTGTTTGTTTTTTCGGTGTTTGCATAGCTATATTTTGATTTTCCCCTATCTTTTGAGTTGGTAGCTGCATTTCTTCATTTGGCATTTCTTGCATTCTTTTTACTTTTGATGTATTAATTGCATTTGGTACAATAATAGGCTCTGTAATTTTACTTTTACTTAAGTTTTGTTCTATTACCTCTAAATCCGCTCCTTGCATTTTAGGTGGTTCTTTTACTTTTGCTGGTTTTTGTTTTGTTTCTTTTGCAGGTTTATTATATTCATTATAATTTGGCACTTTTTCTTTTTTTGCTTTTGCGCCACCACCAAAAGAAACTGTTTCTTGATACTTTAAGCTATTTGCTTCTAGAACAGCTTTTACATTTAATGGTAAAAATTGTGCAATTAATCTTAATTGAGAATCTGTATATTGACTTGCAATACGGTCAAAATCCTCAACATACCTTTGTTCATTATTCCCTAATTTTTTATAATGATTTAAAATATTTTGAATTTCTAATTCGCTAACATCGCCTTCATTTTCCACTTTATAATCAACCTCTTCTGAATCAATACGGTAATATATTTTTGCTTCTTTTTTAGTACGTGGTTTTGCTAGTAAATTACATACATTTGTAATACTCCTATCTTGACCAATTAAAGCATTATATACACCTATTCCAAATAATTTTATTAATAGTGGGTCTGATTTTGCCCTTCTATCAGTACATATTAAAATAATTGGTATATCTCCACCTGATTGATTCGTCGCTTCATCACTAATATTATCCATTTTTTCAAAAATAAATTTATCTATTTGTTCATAATTATTATTTGAAAATGGTTGTAAATCTTCACTTACGACAATTCTGTCATATGTTTTATCTCTTTGTAACTCTTTAATAATTGCATTAAAATAATATACATTTTTCACTGAAATAATTTCTTTATATTCTTGCTGATATTTTTTAATAATTGATTCTGAAATGTTTTCATTATTCACTGCAAATAATACCTTCATTTGTTTTAACCCCTCCAACCTTTTACAACAATGGCAAAAATTAATGGTAGCACTTGGCAAATTACCATAACTGTAATAATAGCTACTAATACGCCAAAGCCTTTATCTTGCACATCTAACTTTCTAATTCCAATTACATAACGATAAATTGCTGCAATTACAATTCCTATAAATCCAAAAGGTATACTATAAATTCTAACAATATTCAAAAGATAAGCAGCTAAACCATATGTATCATTACCATAGGCTGCCTGATAATCTTCTAAACTTTTTAGAGCCTTATCTTTTAATTCTACTAAGTTTGTAGTGGCGGTTTCGGACTTTATGGTATCATTTTCATCTACTGGCACAGCATATACTGTTACACTACTAAATAGAATTAACAAGACAAATACGATTGCTACTACTTTTTTCATGAATTGTTTTGTCCCCTTCCTTATTTCATTCCATTTGTATTTTTTTACTTTCTATATCATACAATAAAGATAAGAAAATAGCAAGCATTTTTTTCAATTTAATCAAAATGTCCACAAAGTGTCAAAAAAGGGACGTACTTTAAAATGACATTTTTGTCATTTTAAAGTACGTCCCTTTTTTGACATAATTTTATTTTCCTGAAAATTCTGATATTTTTGAATAATCACCTGGTACTAGTTTGCCATTTACATATTTATATGCTCTAACTCTTGCTGTATATTTATATGTTTTATCAGTTAATCCTGAAATTTCTCTACTGTTGGTATATACTGTAAATTTAGTACTTCCACCAATTCCTGGTACTGTAAAGTCTATTTCGTATTTTACTGCATTTGGCACTTTATCCCATGTTAGGTATACAGTGTCTTTTACTACATTAGCTTTTACATTTTGTACTCTTGGTACATTACTATTTCCTTCTGTAGTAGATGCCTTTTCTGTTTTGAAACTAATAATACTAGAATAAGCACCATATGTTTTTTTACCATTAATATAGCCATATGGTCTTACTTGTACACGGTATGTTGTGTTATAGTCTAAATCATAGCTATATATTGTATAGTAGCTTTTAGTAGTACTATCTATTTTTTGTAAAGAGCTATAACCTTTTGCTAAATAAATATCATAGCCATATGCATTATCAGCATCCCACCAAGTTAAATAAGCTTCATTTCTATTTTTAACTGTTGCATTTAAGTGTGTTACATTACCTATTGTTTTACTTGTATCAGCTTTAGTTTTAAATTGTTTGTAAGCAGATACCGTTCCTTCTACTTCTTTCCCATTGATATAAGTATAAGCTGCTACTCTTACATAATAAGTTGTGTCATAGTCTAAATTTTTAAGTAAAGTGCTATTGGTAGTTGTTGTTTTTTGATATTTAAAGTTACTGGTATTATTTTTAGATAAGTATACATTATATCCTTTAGCACCTGTTACTTTTGACCAATCAACACCTACTTCATTACCACTTACTCCAGTTGTTACATTTTTAACTTGTGCTGGTTTTTTTTGTTCTTGTTTAGTTGTAAAACTTTCATAAGCAGGTTCTCCATATACGATGCCTTTACTTCCTTCTCTAAAAGGTAAAATTTTTACTTCATAATCGGTTCCTTCTTCTAAATATTTTAGAGTAGTATAGTTTTTATATACTGTATTGATATAGTAAAATCTACCATTTTCTTCTGCTACCCATACTTCATAACCATCTGTGTTAGAAGATGCATTCCATCTAATTACTGCTTCATCTTCATATATTTCACTTGCTCTTAAGTTTTTAATTGTTCCTGGTTTTGTCTCTTCTGGTTTATAGTTATTATCTTCATCATATTGATTGTTATTTATTTTTAAAGTTCTTTCAGGTGAGAAGTCACCATAGCTTAAATTGCCTGAGCTTGCTTTTTTATAGGCTCTTACTTTAAAGTCATAAGTTTTACCATTAGTAAATCCTATGATAATAGCCTGTGTAGTACTACTACCTTCTACTGAACCTACATTAACATAGCCTAAGTCTGGAATGTTTACATATACTTGGTAACCTGTTGCATTAGAAACAGATGACCAATTTAATGTTACATTACCTCCATTTTGAGTAGCTGTCAATGATTTTACTTTATCTAAATCATTTTGAATTGTAATATTTTGATTAATATTAACAATGTTAGAATAGCCACCTACTTGTTTTGTTCCATTGCTACTAATTTGATAAGCACATACTTTTGCTGCATATTTTACACCACTTTGGAAACCAATTACACTACATGAGTTGGTATTAACAGAACCAATATATTCAAACCCTTTATTTGCAGTATTTACATATAAGTCATATCCATCTGCATTTGTTACAGAGCTCCATTCAAAGTTTACTGTATTTCCATTTGTTTGTGATTCTAAATTATATACTGTTCCTACTGTAATTGCTTGTGAACTGATTGTCATCATTGGTAAAATCATGAATACTAATGTCATAATTACTAGAATAATTTTTTTCATTTTCATAATAACACCCTCCTATGCAAAATTTTATCATTTTTTATGTATACTGTCAATAGATATGTTGTTTTTCATTGCATAAACTTTTTGTGGGAAACACCACTTTTGATATTTACCCATACAT
>CANSJB010000036.1 GCA_947647115.1 uncultured Clostridium sp.
CAATGCAGTCATGTCAATCTTTAAAAGTACTGGTATTACTGCATTGTTATTCTAAATATTTACTCCTGCTAATATAAGCAAAACCACGATTGTAACCACCAAAGCAATTAAGGTAATACCTTTTTTTTCTTTTCCTCCTTTGTTTCTCATGCTTTCTTCATTTTACAAATATTTCATTTAAATTATACCATACCATTTTTACTTTGCAACTATTTTTAATTTCTTTGTAAAAATCAAATGTAATGATTCACTCTCGTAAATTAAATTCAAATAATTCAGATTAAATGCAAGTTTTTTGAAAAATGTATTGACGTTAACATAATTTTATGTTATACTATAATTCTACGGTGCAAATAGCCCGTAAATCTATACAGGAGGTTAGTTTCAAGTGAAGCGGCCACACCTGCCACTTTTTTATAGTGGTTTTACTTAGTGAAAAAAGATAAGTGGAAACTCTTTGCTGGCTTTTCGCCATATTCCAGGCTTTCTTCCTACCTTTTTTCACCGCCAAGATTGAGCAGTTAGCTTGTCTGACATTACTGTCAAGTCGAAGCAATTAGCTTATCTGGCAAAGGGGCTGTAACCCTCTGTAGAAAAGGACGCCAAGGAAGGCGTCCTTTTCTTTGTATCTTATTTACTTTAAAATTCCATTTTTTCTTGCAAATAACTTTCTAGTTCGTCTATTTTTAATCTTATTTGCTCCATGGTATCCCTATCTCTTATCGTTACACTGTCATCTTCTAATGTATCAAAATCAATCGTTATGCAGTATGGTGTACCTATTTCATCTTCTCTCCTATATCTTTTTCCAATACTACCTGCTTCATCATAATCACACATAAACTTTTTAGATAGCCTATCATATACTTCTTGTGCTTTTTCACTTAACTTTTTAGAAAGTGGTAATACTGCTACTTTATAAGGTGCTAGGGCTGGATGCAAATGTAATACAATTCTTGTGTCACCCTCTGCAATTTCCTCTTCTTCATAGGCATTACACATCATAGCTAAGAAAATTCTATCTACTCCTACCGCAGGTTCTACACAATATGGCACATATCTTTCATTTGTTTCTGGATCTAAATAACTTAAATCTTGTTTTGATGCTTCTTGATGTCTTGTTAGGTCATAATCTGTTCTATCTGCTATCCCCCATAGTTCACCCCAGCCAAATGGGAATAAAAACTCAATATCTGTTGTACCTTTACTGTAAAAAGAAAGTTCTTCTTTACTATGTTCACGCATTCTTAGGTTTTCTTCTTTGATGCCTAAGTTTACAAGCCAATTTTTGCAAAAGTTTTTCCAATATTCATACCATTCTAAGTCTGTACCTGGCTTACAGAAAAATTCAAGTTCCATTTGTTCAAATTCTCTAGTTCTAAAGATAAAGTTACCTGGTGTAATTTCATTTCTAAAAGAACGTCCCATTTGACCAATTCCCATTGGCATTTTTCTTCTCGTAGTACGAAGTACATTTTTAAAATCTACAAACATACCTTGGGCTGTTTCTGGTCTTAAATATACTGTTGATGTAGCATCTTCTGTAACTCCCATAAAGGTTTTAAACATTAAGTTGAATTTCCTAATATCTGTAAAGTCCATTTTACCACAATTTGGACAAGTTATTTTATTTTCCTTAATATAGTCTACTAATTGTTCATTTGTCCAACCATCTAAGCCAGCTATATCTTTTCCATTTTGAAAGCCCCATTCTTCTATTAATTTATCTGCTCTGTGTCTTGTTTTACAAGACTTACAGTCTATTAATGGGTCTGAAAAGCCACCTACATGACCGAGTTGTTACCCAAACCTCAGGGTTCATCATAATGGCAGCATCTATTCCTACATTATATTTATTTTGCGTAATAAATTTTTTCCACCAAGCATCTTTAATATTCTTTTTAAGTTCTGCTCCAATAGGACCATAGTCCCAAGAGTTTGCTAACCCCCCATAAATTTCTGAGCCTGGGTATACAAAGCCTCTATTTTTGCATAATGCTACTATTTTTTCCATTGTCAATTTTTCCATTCTTCTAACCTCTATTCTTTTTTTACTAGCCCTATTTTACTCTTTCTATTATAAAAAGTCAATGAGTTTTAATTGCTTTTTCGCTTTGCTTTTATTATTGCAGATTATCTATCTTTCATATTCCATAATATTTCATTAACAAGTTTTTAAATTTTTGTCATAACTTTTCATTTGCTTAATATACATTAAATAAAAGTTTTGTACAAACATTTCTTGTTAGAAGGGAGTTATAAAAACACATGGAAGATAATTTAAAATTATATCAAGATATAGCAGAGCGTACAGATGGTGACATTTATGTTGGCGTAGTTGGTCCTGTTCGTAGTCGGAAAGTCTACTTTTATTAAAAACTTTATGGACTTACTTGTAATTCCAAACATTGATAATGAATACAAAAAAGAAAGGGCTA
Organism: uncultured Clostridium sp.; assembly: GCA_947647115.1. Classification (GTDB taxonomy): domain Bacteria; phylum Bacillota; class Clostridia; order TANB77; family CAG-508; genus CAG-273. The sequence continues at coordinate 2,439 of CANSJB010000036.1, forward strand.
GAGATGAACTTCCACAAAGCGCTGGTGGCAGAACAATTATGACTACTGAGCCTAAATTTGTTCCTAATGAAGCAATTGAAATTACAATTGGTGAAAACTTAAAATTTAAAACAAGACTAGTAGATTGTGTTGGCTATTTGGTAAATAATGCTATTGGATACTTAGAAGATGATATGCCTAGAATGGTAAAAACACCATGGTATGAGGATGATATCCCTTTTGAGGAAGCTGCTGAAATTGGCACACGTAAAGTTATTGCTGAACATTCTACCATTGGTATCCTAGTAACAACTGATGGTAGTGTTACAGATATTCCAAGACAAGACTATATTAGTGCTGAGGAACGTGTAGTAAAAGAACTAAAAGAACTAAATAAACCTTTTGTTATTGTTTTAAATAGTGATGACCCATTTTCCGACTCTACTAAAAGTTTAGCGCAAAAATTAGAAGAAAAATATCAAGTTTCTGTATTACCTACTGATTGTGCCCATTTAGATTTGGAAGATATTAATGATATTTTTGGAAAGATTTTATATGAATTTCCGATTGAAACCATTAATGTTGATTTTCCTAGATGGGTAGAAGGCTTATCTGATGAGCATTGGCTAAAAAAAGAATTATATCAAGAAATTCAAACTGCTTTTACTGATATTCGTATTTTAAAACAAATTGATGGTGGTATAGCCTCTTTGCAAAATACTACAGTAATTACCAAAACCACGCTAGAAGAAATTAGACTTGGTGAAGGCTGTGTACATGTTAAAATTCATTTAATGGAGCATTTATTCTATCAAATATTAACTGAAATTTCTGGTGTAGAAATTGATAATGAAAGTGCCCTATTTAGTACTATCACAGAATTTGCAACTGTCAAAAAGCAATATGACAAAATAGCTTATGCTTTAGAAGAAGTAAAAGCAAAAGGATATGGCATTGTGACGCCTTCTATTGATGAGTTAATTTTAGATGAACCTGAAATGGTAAAACAAGGCTCACGCTTTGGCGTTAAGTTAAAAGCAACTGCACCAAGTATCCACATGATAAGGGCTGATATTGAAACTGAGGTTTCTCCAATTGTTGGAAGTGAAAAACAGTCTGAAGATTTAGTAAATTACCTACTTTCTGAATTTGAATCTGACCCTAAGAAAATCTGGGAATCTAACATTTTTGGCAAAAATTTACATGAGCTTGTAAATGAAGGCTTACAAAACAAATTGTCTAAAATGCCAGAAGAAGCGCAAGGAAAGTTACAAGAGACGTTAGAACGTATTGTAAATGAAGGTAGTGGTGGACTAATCTGTATTATTTTATAAAAATAACCCTAGTGCTTAATTTATGATTAGGCACTAGGGTTAAATATTTTTTATCCTTTTACTCTTTCTAGTAAAAAATTTTATTTCTTGAATAATTTTTCATTTTTTACAAACAATATAAAAAAAGTAAACTTAAAAGGAGGATGTCTAAAAATGCCACAAGAAAACTCAGCAAATAATTTCAAAGATAAACTAACAAATAAATTACAAAACTTTTTTAATAAACCTATTTATGATGACTATCATTTCACACTTTCTAGTAATGATGAAACAAATATCACTTCTTCTACTCCAGAAAAAGAAAGTGAGAAAACCTTTGAAGTAAAAGAAATTTTTGCAAGCCTTCCTGTTTCATTAGAATATATTAAAGTCAAATATAATGCTTTAATTAATAGTGATATTATTTTACGTGAATTTACTTTAATTGCTAGAAATAGGCAATATAAGGCTTTACTGTTTTTTATTGATGGTATGGTAGATTCTCAGCTGATTAATAATAATGTTTTAGAAGCTCTTATGATGCGAAATAGAGCAAATATTTTTAGTGCAGAAACTGAGCAGGTTGTATCTGAAGCTAAAACAAATAATATTACAGTTAGAAAGTTAAAAAAATTTAATTTAGAAGATTACATTTTTGATTGTTTACTTCCTCAAAATAATGTAGAAAAAGTTTCTACTTTTGATGAGGCTTTTTCACGGTGTTAATATGGGAAATTGCCTACTTTTTATTGATACACTTCCTATTGCTTATAGTATTGACGTAAAAGGTTTTAAACAAAGAAGCATTAGTACTCCTAATAATGAAATAATTATTCAAGGGCCTCAAGAAGCATTTGTAGAAAATATTAGAACTAATACTTCTTTATTAAGAAGAATTGTAAATAATGAGAATTTGATTATTGAAAATATAGCAGTTGGAAATTTAAGCAAAACCAGATGTGCTGTTTGCTATATCCAAGATATTGTTAATAACGATTTGGTAGCAGAAGTTAAGTACAGAATGAGTAATTTAGATATTGACTCTCTGCTTTCTTCTGGTGAACTAGAACAATTAATTGAAGAAGACCATAATTATAGTATTCCACAAATATTATTAACAGAAAGACCAGATAAGGCAACAAAGTATTTGTATGGTGGTAGAGTGGTAGTTTTAATTGGTGGAAACCCTTATTGTTTGGTTATGCCTGCTACTTTTATTGATTTTATTGCTTCTCCTGAAGATACCAATTTAAGATATCAGTTCTCTAACTTTTTAAAATTTTTACGCTTACTTGCTATTTTTATTACGCTGCTACTTCCTGCCCTTTTTGTTGCTATTACTGATTTCCATCAAGAATTATTGCCTACTGAACTTTTATTTTCTCTTCTCGCTTCAAGGGAAAATGTACCTTTTCCTGTTATTTTTGAAATTTTACTGATGGAAATTTCTTTTGAACTAATTCGTGAAGCTGGTGTTAGAGTACCTTCTCCTCTTGGCTCTACAATTGGTATTGTTGGTGGTTTGGTTATTGGACAAGCAGCAGTTAGTGCTGGTATTGTTAGCCCTATTTTAGTAATTGTAGTTGCGATTACTGCAATTTCATCTTTTGCCATTCCAGACTTTTCATTTGGTTTTCATTTAAGGTTAATGCGTTTTATATTTATTTTGCTTGGTTATGTTGCTGGCTTTTTCGGTATTGGAGTGGGTCTTTTTGTTTATTTATGTATTTTAATTAGCATGACGTCTTTTGGTGTTCCTTTTATGGCACCTTATGCACCTGCTACGAATATTAATCAAAGTGGTTTCTTCTTAGAGCCTGTTTGGAAAAGGGAAAAAAGAGCTGATTATTTAAATACTAAAAAAGAACAATCACAAAGTCACATTAGTATGAAATGGAAATATAAATAGAAAGGAAAAACTATTATGATAAATAAAAAAATAGGAAATTTAGAGGCTATTGCACTTATTGTAACAGTTATGTTAAATCATATTATTTTAAATTTGCCAAAAGGTATTATTTCCTCTACTTCTTCTGGTGCTATCTTAAATACTATTTTTATTAGTTTAATAGCCCTTCGGTATTGTGTACTTAATTTCAAAATTACTTAATAAATTTCCTCATTTAGACATTTTAGATATTGCTAACTTTTTGGCTGGGAAATGGCTAAGTACTATTATTGGCATTTTATACATGGCTTACCTTATTTTTGCTGTTAGTATTTTGCTTAGAAGTTTTTCAGAAGGGTTAAAGGTTATCTTTTTTCCTAGAACTTCTGTCCCTACTATTATGTTACTATTTTTAGTAGCTATTGTAATGGCTACTAGACTTGGTTTTAAAACTGTTGCCCGCTCTAGTTTATTTGTTATTCCCCTTGTTTCATTTACTGTGCTTTTTATATTTTTTGCTAATTTAAAAAACTTTACTTTTCAAGGCACCTTTCCTTTACTTGGTGAAGGAATGCAATCTACTTTTTTTGCTGGAATTAGCAATTTATTTGGTTTTGGTGGAATTACTTATTTATATTTTATTCCTCCCCATCTGAAAGAGGAAAAATCCTACAAAAAAATTGCCCTTACCTCTATTGTAGTTTCTGGAACATTTTTACTTTTTAGTGTTGCTACTTTAGTCTTTTTATCACCAACCGTTATTATTAAAGAAGAGGTATTTCCTATGTATCTAGCTTCTAGGTATATTGAGTTTAGCAGATTTTTCCAAAGATTAGATGCTGTATTTTTATTAATTTGGATTATCTCTGTTACTTTATTTTTAAGTATTAGCTTTTCTTTTACAACACAAATTTTTCAAAAAATGTTACACTTACAGTCTAATAAATGGTATATTGGCTTATTTTCTCTAATTGTATTTGGCGTTGGCTTAATTCCTAGTGATATGTATACCATTGTTTTTTTAGAAAATACTGTTTACAAATATATTGTTTTAATTTTAGTTTTGATAATTAGCTTAACCTTATTAGTACTTGCTAATTTTAAATATGCTAGATTACAAAAAAAGAAAGGAGAGGTATTAGTTGATAAAGCGTCTTTATAAATACCTTGTAGGGTTTGTGATTATTTTACTATTTGCTTCTGCCTTTATTGGTTCGCATAATGTACAAAGCTTAGATGAGCTTGCTTATGCTGTTGCTATTCGGCTTTGATGTTGGTGAAAATGACCGTATTAAGGTTACTTTTCAGTTTACTATGCCAAATAGTAGTGGTGAGAGTGCCTCTTCTGAAGTAGCTCCTATTGTTGTAGACAATTCTGAGGCTGCTTGTATTGAATCTGCTGTTAACTTAATGAATACTTTTGTAAGTAAAGAAATTAACCTTTCTCATTGCAAAGTAATTGTTTTTTCTGAAGAATTTGCTAAACAAGGTGTTAGCAAAGAAATTTATAGTTTAATGAATAAAGTACAAGTAAGACCAAATAGTAATATTATTGTTTGTACTAGTACTGCTGAAGAATACATTAGAAGTGTAAAACCTTCTTTAGAAAATTTAGTTGCTAAGTTTTATGAAATTTTACCTCGTTCTAGTGAATATACTGGTTTTACTTCTGATATTAAATTAGGTGACTTTTTTAACAAACTAGAAAGTAACTCAGAAGAACCTGTTGCTATTTTGCGGTCGTCCTGTAGCCTCTCCTTCTTCTGAAAGTTCTGAGTCTAGTGATAGCTCAAGTAACGATAATTCTTCTAGCCAAGAACCCTCTCCTGCTAATAATGGCATTGAAAATATTGGTCTAGCTGTTTTTAAAAAAGACCGATTAGTTGGCAAATTAACTTCTACTGAAACTTTATGTAATTTATTAGTTACCAATAAACTTAAAAACTGTAGGCTTTCTATTCCAGACCCCGAAGATGAAAATAAGGCAATTGATATGTATTTAACTGCTGAAGCTAGACCTACTATTAAAGTAAACATTATCAATGGCAGCCCTTATGTTCGCTTAACAGTTAAAATGAACACTCGTATTGCCTCTATTAATCAAATTGCTGAAAATATTACACCAGAACGTATTGAAAAAATTGAAAATTCTGCCTCTCATTATTTACAAACATATCTTTTAAATTATTTATATAAAACTTCAAGAGAGTTTAATAGTGATATTTCTGGTGTTGGTAAATATGCTCGTAGTAAATTTAATACTTGCTCAGAATTTGATGACTATAACTGGTTAGACCATTTCGAAAATTGTTGTTTTAATGTAGATGCTAAAATAACTGTTAAATCTAACTTTTTATTAATGGGAACCTAGCATGTATTTTCTAGATTCCCCTATACTTTTTTTATTTTGAAAGGAGCTTTTTATGACAAGTAGTATTTTAATTATTATTTTTTCGATTGCTGCTGCTTTAGAAAGTGCAGCTTATGGCTTTTATGAGTGGCAGGTAAATAAAAATAAGGTCGGTGGCACATTTGTAATAATACTTTCTATTTTGCGGACTTTTCTTTCCAATTGTTGTATTTTTATTAAGTTAGCTATAGCTTTTTACTTTCATTATCGCTATTGGTTATTTCCTCCTTAGTAGCTAACTTAAAGTCTATTCTCCTTGTAATTTTATCTGCTAATTTTACTTCTATTTTTATACTATCTCCTATTTTATATTCCTGATTTGTATGTTCTCCTCTTAGCGTTTTTCTTTGCTCATCATAAATAAAATATTCATCCCCTAAGTCTTCAAACCTAATTAAACCTTCTACTGTATTTTCAAGCTCTACAAATATGCCAAATGAAGTGACAGAAGATACTACCCCATCATATTGTTTGCCAATTTTATCTTCCATAAATTCTGCCTTTTTAATATCTTGTGCATCTCTTTCTACTTTTTGTGCTATCTTTTCTCTTTCTGAAGAATCTTGTGCATAGCTATTGGCTTGTTTTTCGTATTTCTCCCTTTCTTCTTCTTTTAGCTGGTAACCTTCTTGTAAGTATTTTGATATAATTCTATGGATAAACAAATCTGGATATCTTCTAATTGGTGATGTAAAATGGCAATAATATTTACTAGCAATTCCAAAATGCCCTTTGTTTTCATTTTCATATCTTGCTATTTTTAAAGTACGTAAAATTAAATTAGATACCACTTTTTCTTCTGGCTTTCCTGCTACTTGCTCTAGTACTTCTGCAAAAGCTTTAGAATATACCACATCTCCTGCTGTTTTTATTTTATAACCCAAGTTCCATAAAAATTGATTTAATTCTTTTACTTTATCAATGTCTGGAACCTCATGTACACGATAAATAAAAGGAGCTTCTATCCAGTAAAATTTTTCTGCCACTGTTTCATTGGCAGTTAGCATAAATTGCTCTATGATTTCGTTAGCAAAATACATTTCATATTTTTTAATATCTACTGCAATACCATTTTCATCCAAAATGATTTTACTTTCTGGTATATCTAAATTTAAACTCCCTGCTATAGTCCTTCTTTGTTTTAATATTTGTGCTAGCTCTTCCATATTTTTAAAATGGTTTTTATAGGGTTTGCATTCTTCTAAAAGCTTTTGCTTTTTCTTTTTAGGATATAGTTCTTCTTCTTTATGATTTGCCTCATTTAAAATAGCTTGTACTTCTTTGTAGCTCATTCTTCTAGTTACATTAATTACACTTTTTTGAATATCAGAAGAAACTACTTTTCCCTTACTATCAATTTCCATAAGTACAGTGATACAAAATCTGTCTACTCCTTGATTTAAACTACAAATACCATTAGATAGTTCTTTTGGTAGCATTGGTATTACTCTATCTAACATATAAATACTAGTTCCTCTTAAAATAGCTTCTTTATCTAATTTAGAATTTTCTTTTACATAATAGCTAACATCTGCTATAGAAACATTTAATAAATAATTACCATTTTTTAGCTTTTCTACTGATACAGCATCATCTAAATCTTTGGCATCTTCTCCATCTATGGTAAATATTTCTTTATTTCTTAAGTCTAACCTATTGGGAATATCTTTTTTAGCTACTTCTTGTTTTATATTTTTTGCTTCTTCTAGCACAAATATTGGAAATTCATAAGGAAGGTCATATTCTTTTACTAATGACAACATATCTACCCCTGCTTCATTCACATTTCCTAATATTTCTACAATTTTCCCTTCTGCACTTTTATTGCCCTGTGGAAATTTGGTAATTTCTACTACTACTTTTTGACGATTTTTTATTTTTTTACTATTCTTTTTAGAAATATAAATATCTGTATTTATTTTTTTATCATCTGGCACAACAAAACCAAAGTTTTTACTTTTTTGAAAAACTCCTACTATTTTTGTTTTTTGGTGTTTTAATACTTTTATAATCTTTCCTTCTTGATGTTTTATTTGTTTGGCATCTTTGATAATTTTAACAGCTACTTCATCACCATCTATTGCCTCGTGAGTATTTCCTCTTGATATATAAATTTCTTCTTCTTGGTCTTCTATTTTCACAAAGCCAAAGCCTTTCTCATTTCCTCTAAAGATTCCTATTAATTCCTTTTTCATATTTCTCCTTTAATTTAATTAATTTGCCTCTATTATACAATATTTATTTACATTTGTCATTTTTTCTATTTCTAATAAATTAATTTCTACTTTTTTCTATTTATAGTATAACTGTTATTTTCCTTTTTATACTATTATAAAATAAGCTTAATCACACAATTGTATGACTAAGCTTATTATCATTTAACTATTTTATTTTAAAGTTGCCATCTTCTTGCTTTTCTAAAATAGTACTAGAATTTAAACAAATAATTGGTCTAAAGCCTTTATTATATGGATTGTTTCCATTCCAGTTATAGTAGGCAATACATGCTATTTGACCATCTAAATGTATTTCATAAATATACTTTTGATTTCCTTCATCTACTTCTGCTGGAGATGCTATCCAACAAGATTTTGCATTTTTATCAGAAGCTATTACATATAATGAATCATTAATGTCTAACATTGGATATTGATACCACCAATTTTGTCCTCCATCTTTACTGATTCTATATCCTTGCATAGCATCTACTTTTGTTTGATAATCTGTTTGATAGATTTGATTATAAGAGCGGAATAATAACTCTACAGTTGGAGCTCCTATAGCATAATCTGCATTTTTTCCCTGATAACCATTCCAAATATTTGTATCTAGCATATAGGCTACTGTCTGCATGTTAGCATATGAACTAGCTGTATTGTTGCTTGCAAGATAATCAAAAAATTTTTGATTCAATTTTTGTAATTCTTTATTTGTTATATTTTCTGAACCTTTATAATCTCCATTGTCTACGATATTTTTAAAATAAGCAGCTCTTGATGTATCTCCTTTATTTGGCAAGGTTCCTTTGCTACTAGCTGGCAAAGCTTCATAAGGTACATAGTCAGATGCCATTAAATAAAGCTTATTTCTTCCATCTGTTGAAAAATCATTACCAGCATAAAAAATTCTCCATTTTATATCTGCTGTTTCTAAGCTTTGTTGTATTTTACTATCTTGAACTGTATATTCTACATATTTGCCATAGTATTGGCTTTTATCCTCTGCCTTTATTATTTTTTGTAGGGTTACTGTTTCTTTTTCATTTGGGTCTATTTTAGCTATATTTCCATTTTCCTCTATTCTAAATTTGTATTCACTTTCAAATGTCACTGCCCAAGGCAAATTTTCATCTTCTCCTTGTTTTTCTATAGTGCCTTGTATTTGATTTATTTGTGTTTCTAAGGTATCTAAATTTATATTATAGGAGGTATTTACTTTTGAATTAATAACTGCAATACTCAATTGGTCTAAGTATTCACTTTCTTTTTGTTTTTCCTTAGCTATTTTTGCTTGATTAATAATTCCATTTTCACCAAGCACCATAACTAATGTAATTCCTGCCAAAATTAACAAAACTACGATTGTAACCACTAAAGCTATTAGAGTAATACCTTGGTTTTGTTTCCTGTATTTTTCTATTTTTTGAGTATTTTTCTTTACTTCTTGATTTCCCGTATTTACTTTTAATTTCATTTTTCTTTTCCTCCACTGTACCTTTTTTATTATTTTTCCCTTTTGTATCATTTTTATACTTTTATATTACACTATATGTCTCTTTATTTCAATACCTTTTTGTATATTTTTTCAATTTTCGACATTTTTCCGTTCATCCTTCTTTGCCTGTACTATTTCCTAAAAGGGCAAACTTACTAAAAATGAGGTTTATGAGTAGATTTTGAAAAATAATTATTGTATTTCACATAATTTAATGATATACTCTATTAAATTGCTAGAACAATCTAGCATTCAAATCTTATTCTCCTGTTTTGCAGGTTATATATATTCAACAATAGTAAAAAAATTTTTTAGGAGGTAAT
>CANSJB010000037.1 GCA_947647115.1 uncultured Clostridium sp.
TGTTTAAAAATTTTTGGGACATTTTCAAAAATCATTGACAGAAAAAAATGAAATAAACTACTAGAAAAATAAATAAAATTAAGCTATAATCTATAAAAACATCTCCAAAAAGAAAGGGGAAAACATGGAACAAAACAAGTCAGTTACAATTCATCAATTATTTTGGTATTTTGTATTATTTAGTATAATAGGCTTAATTATTGAAACTACCTATCGGATACCTTACTATGGGAATCATAGAAAGCAGAAAAGGACTTATATGGGGACCATTTTGTCCTGTATATGGTGTAGGAGCAATCATATTAATTATACTATTAAACAAAGTAGACCAAAAAAACTATTTAAAACTATTCCTATATGGATTTTTTATAGGTTCAGCAGTAGAATACTTATTAAGCTATGGACTAGAATCTATCTATGGCAGCCGTTTTTGGGACTATAGCTATACGGGAAAAGACTTAAATGGAAGAATATGTATTATATATTCCCTATTTTGGGGAATTTTATCCTTATTATTAATGAAAATTGTCAAACCATCTATGGACCAACTTATTGCCAAAATATCAACTAAAATTAAAGGACCCATAGAAATCATATTATTCTTATTTCTTGTCATAGATGCTATATGTACTGTTTGGGCAGTAAGTACCTATGAGCAAAGAGTACTAAACAATTACTATAACAAACCAATACCAATTCATACAAACCAAAACTGGTTTACCAATATAAAAACTAAAATAGAAAATGAATACTTTACAAACGAAAAAATGCAAAAAACATTTCCAAACCTAAGAGTAAAAGATGAACAAGGCAAAGAAATTTGGATAAAAGATATGATAAAATAAACTACATGCTAAAAAAGCCAATTATTCCAAAAATGAAAAATAAAACTCCAGAAAACCTTTGCATCCACTTTTCAGAAACATACTGATTCAAAAATTTTCCAAACATAATAGCAATAAAATCACATAATACCATAGCAGCAATAGCACCTAAGATAAGAGAAATCTTGAAATTGGGATATTGAATACCAAGTCCAACTGAAGCTAAAAAAGTCTTATCTCCAATTTCTCCCCCCATAATACATAAAGCTGTCAAAAAACAATAATTTAATTTCAAAGAACATAACTTATGAAAAAAACTGTCCTTTTCATTATCTTCAAAACAAAGAGATTCCTTCTTAGGAAGTAAGCTTAAAAAGCCCATTACAATAAATGAAGCATAGGTAATAAATTCTATGATATGATGTAGTGTAGCACTTTGCAAAATTCCAATTTGACTTCCAAATAAAATGGCAATACCATGACTAAAAAAAGAACCAATAGCAACTCCAAGCAAAATCTGATAAGTTTTAGCTTTGCCAGCAAAAGACAAAACTAAAAGCTGTGTTTTATCACCAAGTTCACTTACAAAAACAAAAGCAAAAGCAATTAAAAAAGGATAAATCAAACTCATAAAAACAAGCATCTCCTAGAAAATAAAATTTTTAAATGTATATGCAAAATTGTAAATTCTATGTGAAAATTTATATAAAACATTGCAAGCAAAAAAATATAGTGGTAAGATAAACAAAGTTATTCTATATGTAAAAATGGGGAGCCCCCAAAATTACCAAAAAGAGGAGGAGTCAAAAGTGATAGAAGTAAAAAATGTTACCAAGCAATATGCTAATATTACAGCAGTTGATAACATTAGCTTTGAAGTAAAAGACGGAGAAGTTGTTGGCTTTTTAGGACCAAATGGAGCAGGTAAAAGCACTACAATGAACATGATAACAGGTTTTATGGAAACAACCAAAGGACAAATCATTGTAAATGGTTATGACATTTCCAAAAAACCAAAAAAAGCCAAAAAGGAAATAGGCTATATGCCAGAAGGAATACCAACATACACAGAACTTACAGTAAAAGAATTTGTAAGTTATATGGCAGAATTAAAACTTGTCAAGAAACGTGATAGAAAACAAATGGTACAAAAAGCAATGGAAGAAACAGGACTTATACAAGTACAAAACAAACTTATTCGAAACCTATCAAGAGGATACAAACAAAGAGTAAGTTTAGCAGGAGCATTAATAGGTAATCCTAATGTTATTATTTTAGACGAACCAACAGTAGGACTAGACCCAAAACAAATAACAGAAATTAGAAACCTAATAAAAGAATTGGGAAAAAAACATACTGTTATATTAAGCAGCCACATTTTGTCAGAAGTAAGCCAAATATGTGAAAAAGTTATTATTATTAATCATGGTAAAATAGTAGCCATAGACACACCAGAAAACTTAGAAAATAAAACAAAACAAAAAAACACCCTAATTGTAACAGTAGAAGATCCAAAACAAAACATGCAAAAAATAAAAGAAGAAGTACCACAAATAGAAGAAGTAAAACTGCTAAAAGACAACCAAGATGGAACCAAACAATATGCAATTACCTCTATGCAAGAAGTAGACCTAAGAAAAACTATATTTGATGTTTTACCAAAACAGGAAATCACTATCTTTGAACTAAAAAAAGATGAAACAACATTAGAAGATGCCTTTATCAAACTAATTGATGAAGACAAAATACAAAATAACCAAATACAAGAGTCCAATAAAACAAAAACAGATGAAACAAAGAAACCAAAAACGAAAAAAACAAAAGAAGAAAAAGAAAAGCAAAAATTAGACAAACAAAAAGAAAAACAAATCAAAAAAGAGAAAAAAGGAGGAAAAAACTAATATGTGGGCAATATATAAAAAAGAATTAAAAAGTTATTTTTTGTCACCAATTGGCTATATTGCTATTGGAATATTCCTTATCATATTTAGCCTAATCTTTTACATAACCACCATTAGTGTAGGAGCATATGATATGGGAAGCCTATATTATTACACAGCATTTTATGGACTATTAATTATCACTCCTATTATCACCATGAGAATGTTTGCAGAAGAACGCAAAAATGGAACAGAACAATTGCTATTAACATCACCAAGAGGCATCACAGCCATTGTACTTGGCAAATTTTTAGCAGCAGTTACTTTAATTGCCATTATACTAGCATTTTCCTTTGTTTATTACATCATATTGTGCTTTTTCAAAGCACCAAACCTAGTTACTACACTAGTAGCCATGTTAGGATTCTTATTAGTAGCTATGGCAGCTATCTCTTTAGGAATGTTTATATCAAGCCTTACAGAGCATCAAGTAGTAGCAGCCATTATCACAATTGTACTACTATTTCTGCCAAACCTAACAGGTATGTTAACATCAATTAACCTAATGAGCTTTTATGGCAAATTCCCAGGAGGCCTTATCTCCATAACAGATATCATTAACTTATTTGCCTACATGATAATGTTTATTTTATTTACTATTATCATCATGCAAAGAAGAAAATCAGTAAAATAGGAGGGAAGAAAATGAAAAATAAACTAATAGAAATCATTAAAAAGAAATGGCTAAGAAGTATAGTAATGACAATTGTATTATTTGCTATCATAATAGCTGCCTATATAGGTATATTATATGGTGTAAAACAACTTCATATAGATGATATAGACTTTACGAAAGAAAAAGTATATTCTATTTCACAAGCCACCAAAGACAAACTACAAAACCTAGAAGAACAAGTAACCATTTCCATTTATAATATGTATAACTATGTAGAAGACTTTGCTTATAAATATGCAAACCTAAATCATAACATAAAAGTAGAAAAACTAGAAAACTTAAATGCACACACTGACTGGAAAACAAACTATGGCATTACAGAAACTAGCGCATTTTTGGTTATTCACACAAAAGGAAAAGAAAAACTATTATTAGATTCGAACCTATATACCATGGACTATACTACCTATGACCAAATAGACATCACAGAAGAAGCAATTACCAATGCTATATTAGATGTAACCACCAATGTAAAACCCAAAATATGCTTCCTAGCAGGACATGAACTATATCCTCAAAATTACTTCCAATATCTACAAAACTCCCTATATTCAGAAGTAAATGAAGTAGAATTTGTTGATATACTAAAAAAAGGCTCTGTACCAGAAGACTGTAAAGTACTAGTGCTAACAGCACCAAAAAATGATATCACCGCCAAAGAAAAAGACAGCATCTTAAGCTATATTCATAAAGGAGGAGAATTACTAGTATTACTAGATCCAAACTTAAATAAAACTAAAACACCAAACTTTGACAAAATACTAGAAGAATATGGAGCTAGCATATCAGAAGGGTTTATTCTAGAAGGAGACACCAATAAAATGATGTATGGAGCACCAAGCTTTGTTATATCTACCATAAATAACAGCTCAGAATTAGCTAAAAATATTAATATGGACTTAAATGTATGCATGATGAACCCAGGAAAAATCACCATTGCCTCACAAGAACAACTAGAAAAAAAGAACGTAACAATGCAAATTTTAGCACAAGTAAGTGACAAAGCATTTTATAGAACAGACCTAACAGCCCAAAGCACTAGCAAAATAAGCTCAGATGAAGAGGCAGCAGAAGCAGTAGTAGCAGCCATGTTTACTAAACAAAATAGCGAAAATAACGAATCTAAAATGATACTATTTGCCAATACCGCATTTGCAACCAATATGGAAATTCCATTTGACACACAATACTATATGTATGCAATTAGTGTTTATAATAATGAAGACGTCTTGCTAAATGCAGTATCATATTTAACACAAAGAGAAGATAATATCACCATCCGTAAAACAGGAGAAGCAGTATCTACCTATAATGTAAGCCTAGCGCAGTTACAAATTGTATCAGCCATTATCTTTGCTATACCAATTTTCATTATACTTATGGGAATTGTAGTATGGATATTAAGAAGAAGAAAAAAATAAGAATAAATAAACAAACTCCCACATATGAAATAAATATGAAGGGAGTTTTTATTTATGAAAAGCGTAGCAAGAGTGAGTTTTGTCATCATAGGAACCATTATAGGAGCAGGTTTTGCCTCAGGACAAGAAATTAACCTATTTTTTATCCCCTATGGAATAAAAGGCATTTTTGGAATGCTTATTTCCTGCATCTTAACAGGAAGCATCATCAATATCGTATTGACCAGCCTACAAAAAAATAATATACAAACCTATGAACAATTACTAAGTCATATTTGTCCAAATCAAAAACTAAATAAAATAATTAGATTAATTGTTACCCTATTTTTATTAACCTCATTTTATATTATGATAGCAGGCTTTTGTACTTATTTTAAACAAGAATGGAATATACCAATTATCATTACAGCCATAATAGTAAGCCTACTTTGCTATATTACCTTCCAAAAAAATATACAAGGGGTATTATCTATTAATACCCTTTTAATACCAGCACTTATTTTCTTTATCTTATACCTAGGCATTAAAAACTTAAGTACTACCCCCATATCTTTAATGCCTTTGGAAGCACAATATCATACACCCATTAAATGGTTTATTAGCAGCATCTTATATGCAAGCTATAACAGCATTATCTTAATACCAATTTTAATAGAATTAAAACCATATATGAACACCAAAAACAAAATAAAAATAGTAAGCCTTTTATGTAGTATAATACTTTCTGTTTTAGGAATCTGCCTGTTTTACTTATTACAAAAACAGCATGTACATACAATAGAGCTACCAATACTATATATTGTAAAACAATTTGGAACACTATATCCACTACTTTATGGAATGGTCATTATTGCAGCTATTTTTACATCTGCTATATCAGCAGGCTATAGCTTTTTAAGCAGCATAGCCAAAAAACAAAATAACTATCAAAAATATCTTATATTTTTGTGTATATCCGCACTTTTTGTTGCCAAAATTAGTTTTTCTACACTTGTTAATATATGGTATCCATTTTTTGGACTATTAGGACTTATGCAAATTTTTTTATTGTTTTACAAAGCAGCTATTGAAAAAAAAAACAAAAACTGATATAAATAACTTAAATACAAAAAGCTAGGAGCCATATATCAAATGAAAAAAATAGTAGAATTTAAACAAGAACAAGAAGAAAACAAAAAAATAAGCAAAAACAAAAGCCTTATCATAGTAGCACTTTCCATTATTGTAATATTAGCCATTATCATCATTGTTGTCTATAATGCTAATAAAGATGTTCGAAATTTCATGGACAAATATATACTAAGGAAAAATGTAACCCAAGAAAACGTACCCATGATAGAATATGATTATGAATCTAATACACATGTCATACCTTATGGAAAATATATCTGTGTATTAGCAGAAAATACCTTATTTGAATATAACTCTAGTGGAAAAAAAGAACAAGAAGTCAAAATAGAAATTACAAAGCCAGTCTATGAAGTAGAAGGAAAATACCTAATAATTGGAGAAAAAGACAATAAAAAACTATATCTTATTACAGGAAATCATATTGTTTGGGAAAAAGAAGTAGAAGGAAATATTGATAAAGTATCAGTCAACAAAAATGGATATGTTAGTGTTATTGTAACAGGAACCACTTATAAATCTGTTATTATAACCTATGATGCCAAAGGAAACGAACTATTCAAATCATATCTATCCAATACCATTGCAATAGATAGTGCTATTTCGCTAGATAATAGCGAACTTGCCTATGCAGAAATAAATACCTCAGGCACTAATTTGCAATCTGCTATTAAAATTATCTCCATCAATGAAGCAAAAGAAAAAAATACAGAAGCAAAATATACTTATGCACCAGCCAATAGTTTAATTATGAGTATTAAATATCAGGATAAAAATCAGTTAATTGGGATGTATGCAGAAAGTATCCATATAATGCAAAATGGTAATGACACAGAAATCTTAAAACTTACAGAAGATGGCAAAAAAATTACCTTTGCAGACATAAAACTAAATAACCATATCTTCAGAACAATAGAACAATCTACTGGAATATTCCATGCAAACACTGTTGTAGAGATTACAAATGTAAATAATCAAAAACAAAGTATCTACACCATAGAAGAAGTAGCAAAAAGCGTAGTAAGTCATCAAACTATTATAGCTATTAATATAGGAACACAAGTAGACTTTATAGACACCAATGGCTGGCTCGTAAGACGATATAATTCATCACAAGAAGTAAGAAATATCGTCATAGGAGAAGGCGTAGCAGGCATTATTTATAGAGATAGAATAGAATTAATAACACTCTAATAATTTAAAAAAGTAAACTCAATTTATATAAGGAGGAAATTAAAATGGGAATTATCATAGACCTTATCATCATTGCCATTTTTGCATTATGTATTATATTTGGTTATCGAAAAGGACTAACAGGGGCATTACTTAAAATTGTATCTTTTGTATTAGCATTAATTATAGCTTTTATTTTATTTAAACCAGTGGCAAACTTTGTTATAGATAATACAAATTGGGACGAAAACTTAGAAATAGCCATTAGAGAAAAATTAATGACACAAACAGACCAAAGCCAAAAACCAACACAAGACCAAAACCAACAAAGCATGCCAGAAGTCATGTTAGATTATATTAATAATGCAGTAGAACAAGCTGGAACACAAGCCAAAAACACCATTATAGAATCTACAGCAAGAGAAGTAGCAGTAACTATTATTAATGCAGCAGTTTTAATTGTATTATTTATTATCAGTAGAATTATTTTATTATTAGTAAAAGGCATTGCATCTTTATTAACTAAGCTGCCAGTTATAAAACAATTCGACAAATTAGGAGGTATATTGTATGGTACTATACAAGCAGTAGTAGTTACCTATGTTATATTAGCCATCCTATCTTTTATAAGCCCAATGGTAGAACAAACAGGCGTTATAAAAGGGGTACAAGAATCTTTTATAGGAAGTACGATGTACAATAATAATCTACTTTTAAAAATTATCTTTTAATCAATTGTGAAAATCTTGTGAAAATCTTGCTATTTATATAGAAATTTGTTATACTAAAAAACGAAATAAAAATTGAAAAAAGGTGAATACGATTGAAAGATAAAAAAAAGAAGAAAAGAAAAACAGGAAAAAAAATAATATTAGTGCTGCTATTTATACTTTTAATAACAGGAGCAGTATTTGGATATAAAGTATATCAAAATGGAGGAGGACTAAAAGGATTTTTAGCAACAGCAATAGGACATAATCAAGAAACAGTTAAAACACTTCCTAAAATATATTGCTTGCTATTAGGTCAAAGTCAAAATTTAACAGATACCCTAATCATTGCAGAATATGACCCACAAACACAACAAGCTTCTATGTTATCGATTCCAAGAGATACCTTTATAGGAGACAACAAAAATAGAGCAAGCGCATGGGATAAAATAAATGCAGTATATCAAACAGGACCAGAAAAAACATTAAAAGAAATTAATGAATTAACAGGTCTAGACCTTAAATACTATTTAAAAGTAGACACAGATGCCTTTAAAGAATTAGTAGATGCTGTTGGGGGAGTAGAGTTTAATGTACCAATAGACATGAAATATGATTCTTATTCACAAGGGCTTCATATAAACCTAAAAGCAGGTATGCAGAAACTAGATGGAAATAAGGCTGAACAAGTAGTAAGATTTAGACATAATAATGATGGGACAACTTATCCAGCTTCTTATGGTGTGGAAGACTTAGGTAGAATGAAAACACAAAGAGCATTTTTAACAGCCCTTGCAAAACAAACCTTGAAGCCAGAAAACATCTTTAAAATTAATGAATTTATAGAAATTGCCAAAAAAAATGTAGAAACAAACCTAGACTTTAACATTATAAAAGACTATGTACCCTATGTTGTAGAATTTAATATAGAAAACTTAAAAACAGAACAATTACCAGGACAATCAGAACAAGCTCCAAATGGCTTGTGGATTTATTCAGCAGATGAAGAAAAAACAGCCCAAATTGTCGATGAATTATTTTTAAACCCGCAGCAATCAGATGAACCAATTGATACTAGTATGATAGATACATCAGACATTGACAAAACAAATTTAAAAATAGAAATACTAAATGGCAGCCATAGTAAAGCAAAACTAGAAAGAATCAAAAGTAGACTTGAAAAAGCAGGATACAAAATAGAAACTATACAGGAAATAGCAGATACAGAAAAGACTGTTATTATAAACAGAGGAGATGTAGAAGAAGCGGTGCAAGAAGAACTAAAACTATTAACAGGCACAAACTACATATCCTCTGAAAAAAAATCAGACATAAATATTACCATTATATTAGGAAGAACAGAAAAATAAGGGTGTTACTCCACCCTTAAATTATTTAAAGAAGTAAAGCGAAAGCTGCCACTTCCCTTTTTACAATTCTTAGACTTTTTCTTTCTCTTCTTTTTAGAAGAACCATGTTTATTCTTAGGTGTTTTAAGTAACAAATATAATAAATAAACTGTCACTAAAATTAATATAATACGAACTAAAATAGAAAAAGCACCAGAGGCAATTACACTATTTCCCGCAATTAAATCAGTAGAATAAGTTTTTCCATCAATGATATAAGAAATTTTTCCAATTACACTATTTTTAGTAATAGGAGCTTTTAAATCATCATTTAACACAATTTCAGGTTTAATCCTATTTTTAGAAGAACCGTTTTCACTTGAGTTTTCAAGAGCATGGGTATCTTTATTAAATAAAATAGCAACATCTTCTTGAACAAGTACATCTAAATTTTTAGTATCATTTGTAGCATCAGGAATTGTAACTTGTGTAGCAACACTATTTTTTTCATGTACCACCTGCAAAACATAATGCTCAAAAGCATAATTAAATAAAGAAATACAATCTAAATATCTTGTGCTCAAACCGTGAAGGAGTAGTACCACCTAAAATAACACAAATAACTTCTAAATTATCCCTCTTAGCACCTGCAATAATACAAGAACCAGCCTCAGTAGTATAACCAGTCTTAATACCAATACAATCAGAATAATAATAATTATCTTTAGCAGTACTATGATTTTCTCTTAATAAATCATTAGAAGTAATAAAAGCACGGTCAGTTTTAGAATATGCATTAGTTGCAGAAAGCGTATAACTTGTTTTCTTTACAATCTCCCTAATAGTACCATTTTTCATAGCATATTTCCCCATCAGAGCTAAATCATAAGCAGTAGAAACATGATCCTTATGGTGGATACCACTTGGGTTTACAAAATGAGTATTTAAACAGCCAATCTCCTTTGCCTTTTCATTCATCATAACAGCAAAATTATCTACACTACCTGCAATATGCTCAGCCAGAACATTGGCAGCATCATTAGCAGAAGGAATTAAAAGAACATGTAATAGCTGTTCAATAGTAAGCTGCTCATTTTCCTTTAAACTAGCATGTGTATAACCAGCAGGAACCGAAAAAATAGCATTATGACTAACAGTTGCAACATCAGAAAGTTCACAATGTTCCACAGTTAAAATAGCAGTCATAATTTTAGTAGTACTAGCAGGATATCTTACTTTATGAGCCTCTTTTTCATATAAAACATTGCCAGTAGAACTTTCCATTAAAACACAAGCAGGAGAAGAAGCATTTATCGAAGTATTGGTAGCAGCAAAAGAATAAGAAAAACAAGCACAAAACTGTACTAATAAAATAAAAATAAAAGAAAATATCATATATTTTGCATATTTCATAATGAATATAACTCTCCTATCTATAACTTCAAATCTAATTATTCTAATTAAATTTAGTAATCTCAATTATCAATATAATAAAAAACAAAAATTAACTATACTATATCTTAAATATAAAATAAATGCAAGTAATACCATAAAAAGTCACAAAAAAATCACAATCTAATACATATTATTATAGGAGGAAGAATAAAATGATAAAAAATAAAATTAATAAAATAAAAGAACAATTCATAAGCAAAAATGCAAATAGCATTATAAATAAGGTAAAAACAAAACCAAGCCTAATAATCATAAGTATCCTAGTAATATTAGCAACTATCTTATATATTACAATTGATAACATCCATAAACAAACAGATACTACTATTGACTTAAGTAAAATAGTAGAGCTAAACCAAATAGATACCATGCCAAACAGGATACAAGATGATAAACACAACACAACACAAGATGTAATACAAAACAAAGAGCAGAATCAAATAGATTTAGACGATGACAATAAAATTAGCCCAAATAGTACTACTACTACACAAGACCAAATTATAATACATATTACAGGAGAAATCAAAAATAAAGGAATTGTAACTTTAACCCAAGGTGCTAGAATAGCAGATGCTATAAAAGCAGCAGGAGGAGAAACAAAACAAGCAGACCTAAATCAAATAAACCTAGCATATGAATTACAAGATGGACAAAAAATATATATTCCAAACAAAAAAGACAAACAAAAAGATGAAGCAATCACGTATATTACGAGTGAAAGTGGCAATAATAATATCAAACAAGAAAATAGTAAAAACACTACAAATAGCCCGAATAAAGGAGGAAACCAAAAAGTGAATATCAATCAAGCAAATCAAAGCGAATTAGAAACATTGCCAGGAATAGGAGAGTCAATTGCAAATAGAATTATAGAATATCGAAACCAAAATGGAAAATTTCAAAATATAGAAGAGATACAAAATGTAAAAGGCATTGGAAATAGCAAATACAATAATATAAAAGATAAAATAATAGTAAAATAAAAGTACAATAGCAAAAAAGAAGGGGAAGTTAAAAAGACGGATTTTTAGCAATTTATAAAATAAATGCAATTATGAAAACAGTAGATTTTTAGCAAAATGTATTGACAATAGAGAAAAAAAGAAGTATACTAAATGAGCAATAGAAATATAAATATCGCGGGGTGGAGCAGTTGGCAGCTCGTCGGGCTCATA
>CANSJB010000038.1 GCA_947647115.1 uncultured Clostridium sp.
TATAGTTATAGAATCTGTTTCTCCTATATTTTTTACTACTAGGTTATAACTAATCGTGATAGTTGCTCCATGCATGATTTCTTCATCCATAGTTGCTTGTATTAGTCCATTTCTTTTATTATTACCATATAGGCTATTTACTAGTTTGTCTACTTCTGCTCTATAAGAATAGCGGTTATAGTTATGATTGGTTTTGCTTTCTTGATAATATTCTGGATATTTACCATTTTTCATTTGGCTATTTAGGTTATAAGCTTGTCCTTTTATCCAAACTAAGTTGTTTACTGATTGCTCAGCATCAAATAGGATATTACCATTAGCTAATGTGATTTTAACATTGGCTACATTTTGGTCTAGTTCTAGACCTGCTTTTGGTCTTTCTGTTAAACCAAAGTCTACGTTATTATAGGTATGTTTTCCATTTTCGTCATTACCATATAAATATAAGGTGTTTCCATTACTTGCTGTATTGTTGCCATCTGTACTGGTTCTGTTATATTCTACTTGTGTTACAATGATGGCAGTTTCTGCTACCATATTGGTATTTTTAATTAGTTCATTAATCTGATTTTCATCGATTTTACTTGCATATGGTGCTGCTAATATTTTAGCTAGGTAGTTATTTACATTTGATGTACTATAATTATTTACATTAGTTCTTCCTTGATAGCTTTTGGTTTGGTAGTTTGTTTTGTTGTTTTGTGTGTTTCCTACAGTAGCTGTTTTTGTTTCCCATAGGTCTTTGGCATCTGATACATTGCCATTTTCTACAATACTTAGTCTATCTGAAGCACTTATGTTGTAATATGGATCTGTATAATTTGCTGCACTTTGGTTTTTATTTAGATTTTGTGCATATACTGTTGATTTAAAGTCTTGTCCATTGTAGGATACTGCATTTTTACCGCCATTATTGGCTGTTAATACAGTTTCTTTACCATTTCCATAGCTAAATCTTACAATGTAATTACCTGGAATAAAGTCTGTAAATTCGTAGTAACCTGCATTTTTAACGTTATATGTATATTTTTTAGTATCTCCTGTTTTGATATCTGTTTGTATTCCTGTTCCGCTTCCAGATACAGTACTTTGCCATACATATTCACTACCATTTTCTAGTTTTTCTACTAATTCTACTGTTACTCCTTCTACTCCAATTTCTCCTTCTTGTCTTACTCCATCTCCTATCATACTGTCTGCTATTTTGCAGTTTCTTTCATCTTCCCATACATTTCCGTTTAGTGCTCTTCTAGCTTCATTATCTAACAATATTTTGATGCTAATTGCTCTATCTGTATCATTTTCAAAGTTCTTTTCATATTTTTCACCTTGTAAATCGCTAAGTTCTAAGTTACCTGGTGTTGAGTTAATATCAATAATACCTGCTGCTTGATTATCACCTTTTATGATGATTCCATTTGGTAGTTCGGTTTTGTCTGCATAATAGTTTTTGTAGCCATTAATTTCTGCATAGTTTTCTTTTAAACTTCCATCTTCATCTAATATAACTGGTCCTTTGCTATCTTTATTTACTTTAAAAGTTAAGTAAATATATGCACTTTCACCTGTTGCTAGTTTTTTACCTTGCAATCCATTTACATATACAGAGTTAAATTCTTGTTCTAAGTCTTGTTTTGTCATATCTCCATATATGCTGCTTCCACAGTAGTTTCCATTTGAGTCTGTTTTCGTAGCATAACTGCTTTCTACCTCTCTTGCATTTGGCATTTTGCTTAAGTCTAAGTTATGCATCATATTATAGTAAGAGGTTTGTGTTACTTTTACTTTCTCGTTGTTGGCACCTGCTGTATCTTTATACATTACCCATGATAGGTTTGGCATATAGGTATAGTCTTTGTCATAATAGTCTACTACTTCTGTTATTTCATTTAAGATACCTTGTGATGCGTTTCTTATGGTTATTTTATAGGTTACATATAGTTCTAGCTCTTGACCATATAAGTTTGTATTGGCAGCTTTGTAATGATAGTCTGATAGGTATAGTTCTCTATTATAGTTTGCTGCATAGTAATTATGATAATCTTGCATTCTAACATTGATTTGCCAGTAGTCTTCTCCATCTGCACGTTTGTCATATTCATATATTTCTGTTTTACCATTAATTTTGGTTGCTGCACGATATACGTCTTTTCTTAATGCTACATCATTTTTTTCTCTTCTCCATAGACCTTGATTAATGTAGTATTGTCCAGGATAGATTGGACTATATAAGTCTTCTGCAATTTCAATTGGTTCACTGATGTTTAAACCATTTTTTTCTTGTTCTAAATCACTATAAAATACAAAATTATCATATACTGGATATGTATCTAATCTTCTGCTATCTTGTGCCATGGTGTATGAAATGATTTTACAGTCTTGTATAAATTGTATTTTTCTCCATAGTGTTTTGTTATTTCCTGCAATCTCTTGATAAATGTCTTGCATTGCATTTTCGTCTGGAAATTCCCTATTTTCTTCTATATATTGTCTTATTTTTTTAGAGATAAGTCCTTGTGCAAATCTAGTTGTTTCAATGCCGTTTTCATCATATAAAAATCCATCTACTAGTTGTTCTTGTGTTTTGTAATAGTAACCATTTTCATCTAAGGTATATCCCATTAATTCTTTTTGAGTAAAGGTTACATTATAATAGTTTCTACCATCTTTATATAGTGCTGCACGATTATAAATGGTATTGGTTACTTGATAGTTTTTAGGGTTTGAGCCAATCTCTTCAAATTGTTCATTATAATTTTCCCTGTCATTTGCATTTTCAGTTGCTTTGGAAGTTACTTCCCATTCTAATGTATTATATAGTCCTGCATTTACCATTTGTTTTACAGAGCTATATTGTTCATCTCCTGTGTTTAAGTATTCTGTTGGTAAATAGATTTGTCCATTATATTCAAAGGTAACATAGTATTTTTTTAGTGAGTCTAATTTTTTAAATAAGTAGTTACCATTTTCGTCTGTTAAAGTAGGGTTTACATAGCCCATAATTTCGTCTTCTTCTATGTCATCTGGCATTGGAAGTTCTACTTTTGTACCCTCTCCTATTTTAGCATCTTTTTCACAAGAGTATAAAGTTACTTTTACATTTTGTAGTGGTATATCTATATTGTCACCTTGGGTGTCATACCTTCCATCTGCTTTGGTTTCTTTTCCTGATTTGGTGTCTTCCCAAACATGTCCACCTAGTTCCATAGCTATATTGATATTAATGTTGTCTCCTGTGTTTGGTATTTCAAAGGATGTAAAAAATAGTTTTCTTTGCCCTTCTAATATATTAATATGGTCTTGAATATCAATTTCTTTTAGCCAAGTTGACCATGTACAATAATAGCAACATCCACTACATCTATAAGTTCCACCATTTCCATTGCTATGACCATGACAGTGGACACTATGGCTATCTTTTCCCATTACTTGATATTTATGTGCATCCATCTCGCAAATATTTGCAGCAGTTACACCAAGCCACTTAAAGTCAATGTGTAGTTTTACATTAGTAACTGTTTGGTCTGCTTCTTGGATACCTTCATTTGGGTTTGCTATTTTTAGGTAAAATTCTCTTTCTCCTGCTGACCTACCTTTTGGATATACTTGTTTACGATAGTCTACATAAGAGTTGTCTTTTTGATTTGGGGTAAAAAAGCTTAAATCATATTCTTTATTCTTGGCAATGTATTTTTCTATTTCAATTCTATCTTTTACTACTTGTCCTTTTGCATTGTAGCCAATAAAATACATATCTGAAATACCACCAAAAGTTGCATCTTCATAGATACCACTAATATAGTCTATGGAAAATGCTCCTATGGTAATGGTTTGCTCGTTATAATTTGGCATAATTTTCAAAGTGTCTACTTTGGTATAGTCTTCTGGTGCTATGTAAGGGCTTCTTACGTCTGCTGTTTCTACTGATGTGGTTTTTTCTGAAAATTGTTTGAAGTGCATTGCCTCTTGATATAATAGTTTTCCTTCCTGACTAATATCTGTTGATTTTCCTCTTGCTCTTGCAAATTCAGTTGCCCATACTGCATTTTGTTTTACTTCATCCCATTTGCCTAAAACTGGGTATGTTAAAATATAGGCTAAGTCTGGATGGTACTCTCCTTGTGGATCTAGTAAATCATAATGGTTTCCTATACATTCTAAGTATGGATAGGTAATTTTTCCTATATTAGTGTCTCCAGCAAATCTACAGCTTGCGTGGGTACGTGGCCATGTTTTAATGCTTCCATCTAAATTACCATAGTATTTAGCTGTATCAATTCTTAAGGTTTCACCATCTTTATGAAATGCTACACCATGATTAACACAGTATAATTCTTTACCTGGGTTTATCGCAAGTCCTGTGTTTGTAAATTCTGTAATTTCAGCACTTCCATCATTGTTTTGTATTTTCATCTCAGCAATAATGGTTGTTTTATTATTTTGTAATTTAGCAATTGTTTCTTTACCAATTTGGTCAATTGTTGTAACAATTAAACTTGAAAGTGCTATAGCTACAAGCGCTAAAATAGCTATTAAGCTTGCCAATATGCTATATTTTTTCATTTTTGTTTGCATTTTTTTACCTCTTTCTTTTTTCTTATTTTGGTAAATACTTTTACTTTGTTTTTTCTTTTGCATATTGGTAATTTTTCTATGGTTATTTATTCTTTATAGTTAGTACTTGTTTTTTTATTTCATATGTACCAAATCCTAGTAATAATAGTGCTATTAGCATAATGCTAATGTACATAATAATTTTATTACCTGTTACAACAGATAATACTAAGTTTGTTTGTGATAGGTCGTCCTCATTTAATTTTTGGTTAGCAGGTGTTGAATCTACATCTGACACTCCTTGTTCATTAAAGCTTTCATAAATTTCGGCTGTATTTGTAATAGTTTGCCCAATATTTTTATCTGTAATAGTAAAGCTTAATACTAAAGTTAGCTCTTTGCTTTCTCCTGGTTTAATTAGCATGTTTGCTAGGCTTGTGTTATATACTTCTTGATTGTTACTTGCTAAATACCAATCTTGATTCATTTCGGTATTAAATTTTGCATTTTGTGGCAAGTAGTCTGCTATTTTTCTTGCATAACCTGCTATATTTCCTTCGTTTGTTACTACGATTTTGTATTCTACTACAATGTTACTTTGATTTACATTTTTGCCTAATACTTCTACTTTAGCAAGTTTTGTATTGTTATAATCTATGATGCTAGTTCCATCTGTAGGTGTAGTTCTGGTTACTTTACTAATATATTGTTCTAGTTTTAAGTCAAATCTTGGGTTATTTACATTATTATTTTCTTGGTTATTTGACCCTTCATTGTTAGACCCTGGTTTATTAGAGCCTTGATTGTTATTTGAGTCTTGGTTTGTGTTTTGGTCTGGATCTTGGTTTTTGTGTGCTTGTTCATCATATTGAATAACTGCTTTTATTTTATTTGTTTCTATTTTGGCAAAACCATTTGCCTCTACTGTAGCAACTGTTGTTACTTCTTTGTTTTGTTTACTTGGAAGTAAGTTTGCTTTTACTGTAAGGCTTAAGTCTAGCTTCTCTCCTGGTTTTAACTCATATAGATTAATGACAAAAGTTTGATTATCTGCTACGCTTTTGATTAAGCTTGCATCTTGGTATTGATATTTTGCACTTACAAAGCTTAAACCTTCTGGTAAGATAACTTCTATTTTATTTTCAATAGAGCTGATTTTCCCTATATTTTCTAAAACAAATTGGTAAGTATATTCTTGTGTTTCTTTGATGTTTTGATTTTCTAAGCTTTTTTGAATAAAGCTTAAATCTACTTTTTCTAATTGATAAGTTCTAATATTAGAGTAATGCTCTTGTATATCTTGTGCTGTGGCTGTACTTACTAATGTAAGTTCTCCTGTATAATTTTCTACTTGTGCTTCCACTACTACATAAGCTTGTGTACGTAGGTTTACTATTTGTGGACTGTCTGACTGATTTTGATTATTTTGTAGATAAGCATTTAAGCTATCTAGTTTTCCTAAATTAATTTGTATGTTGTTTTTATCAATTGTGATATTCTCTCTTGATTTTTCTTTTAAAGAATTGGTATCTCCATAGTATACATCTGTTATTTTTATGCCTTCTGGTATACTTGTTTTTAATATTACATTGTTTAAGTTTTTACTGTTTGATATGTTCTCTACCTTTATTTTATAGGTAAATTTTCTGCCTTTTTTTAAGACTTCACTTTCATTTACATTACAAATACCTACTATTTTTAGGTCACCTTCTAATACTTTAAAAGTATAGTTTTCTGATTTGATTTCATTTGGTAGGTTTTCGGCTGTTAATATAACTCCTGTTTGAATCGTTTTATCTCCTGGATATTGTTCGATTGCAATGGTTTGCTCTTTTTGTGTTTCTGGGTTTTGTATTTGAATTGTACTTACCCCTTTTTGTACTTCTAGTTCATAATTTTGTGTGATGGTAGCACCTGGTTTAATATCTCCTATGGTTATTATTTTTTCTTTGTTTTGGCTTGTTTCATATGCTAGTGAACCTTCTTCTAATTCTACATGTTTTGTTCCTTCTGGTGCTGTTATTTTTAGCTTAGCACTTTTAGCGGTTTGTTCTCCAATGTTTTTAATGGTTGCCCTCATTCTAATAATTTGTCCTTCTCTTACTTCTGTTTGTACAATCGGTGCCACTTCTAGACTTAATTCTGGCTCGTCTATTTTTTTGCTAGATTTTGTTGGTTCTTCTATTTGCACTGTTGTTTGGGACATAGAAAGAACATGGTCTGTTTCTTGATTACGATTTGTAATCTGACCATGTTCTTCTTCTTTCGTACTATCTATTGATTCTATTGTTGTTGCTATCGCCCTGTTCCCTAAGCTTAGCAAATTTGTTATTATTAATAAAATTGTCATTAGTAGAGCTATTATTTTTTGCTTTTTATTCATGATTTCCTCCAAATTTTTAAACTCTAGCTATTATTATACGACAATTTTACATAATTTTCAAGTTATTTTGTATAATTTATGTAAAATAAAGTACTGAATTATAGTTTTCTACCTTTTCAGAACCAAAATCAAAGAACCTTTTTTTAAGTATTTTAGTTTTCTTTCTAATTCATAGGAGACATAAAAATTGGTCCGAAATTCGGACCAATTTTTATGTGTTTTGTATCTAGCAAATTATATTACAAATTTCTTAATTAATATTACTCCTCCTGCTACCATACTAATAGATGCTAACATTAGTGTGATATAGGTTGGAATTGAACCTGTTACTACAGATAAGATTACTGGTGCTTGATCAATATCGTCTTCATTTTCTATTTTGTTTCCTGGGGTTGAGTCGATATCTGGTGAGTCATATTCATTGTAATCTTCATATATTTCTGCCCAGTTTGTTTTTAATCCTAAGTTGTCTTTTCCATTAATCCAAGTTAGTATAATTTCTACTGTGGCACTTTCTCCTGGTTGTAGTAAGGTGTCTTTTAATTGATTGGTTAGTACTTTTCCATCTTCTTCTCTCCAATTTGGATTATCTGCTTGTACAAATTTTAAGCCTTCTGGTATATAGTCTATTAATTCTTTTGCATAGCCTGCTATTTCTCCTTCATTGGTTACTTTGATGTTAAATTTAAATTTTACACTTGTTTTACTAATATCTTTAGATTTTAGTTCTACTTTTGCTGGTGCTTCTGGGTTTTCATCACCTGTATGTCCTGTTTTAGTTACAGTTGTTTTTCCATTATAGGTTACAATAGATTCTGTTACCCATTTTTTCAAACTTAAGTCAAAATATTTTACTTTTATTTTTTCGATGTCAATATCGTCTTCCTCTTCTTTGCCATTTGCTGGTTCAGAGTCTATATCCTCTATTTCGTTTCCATCTTCATCACTATCATCTGCTATTTCTGCTGTGTTTATAATAATTCTGTCTGATGTGTTTGGTTCTGTTACTTTGAAGGCTATTTTGATGTCTTTGTAGTTTGGCATTGTCATGGTTTCTGGGTTAAAGCTTTCTATTAAGTTTGCTCCTTCTGCTGGTTCGAGTTCTTTTGACAAATAGTCTGGTTGGATGTAGCTTGCTTCTTCTATATTTTCTGTTTTGGTACCATCTTCTTTATACATGTCCCAACGATATTTTATGTTTGTTTCATGTTGTGGTAAAAATTCTAAGCCTTCTGGTAAGTTATCTCTTACAGCTGTAGCATATCCTGCTACATTTCCTTCATTAAAAATTCTTAAAGTATAGGTTACAATATTTCCATTTGCAACTTCTACTGGGTCTTTTGGATGAGTATATTTAAATTCTGTATTACTGATTTTATTAAATACTGGTGCTCTGCTAGTAATTTCTTGGTCATTTACACCTGTGATGAATTTTCTTAAAGCTAAGTCAAATCTTTGTAATACTAGTTTTTCAAAATCGTCATCATCTTGGAAACCTTTGATGTATTCATTTTTACTAGTTTGTGCTGCTATTTCTGGGTCTTTATAAGTTGGGAAATCTTGTGGCATAGCTCCATTATCTTTTTGTGAGTCACGGTCTGTAATTACTGCAAAGTCTGGTTCTTGTGATCCTTGGCTTGTAGTATCTGAATAAGTAGCATCTCTAAAATCTGTTATTTGTGCAAAGTTTGTTATTTTTTGATATAGGTCTATTTCGTCTTTTACTTTGCATCTTATTTGAACATCGATATAGTCTAGCTCTAGTTTTGTTCCTTGTGCATCTGTTACCTTTTTAGCTGCTTTTAGTAATAGTTTGTCTGCTTGTGTTGTACGGTCTGCATAAATTTGAGCACTATTGGCAGATGATGTAGTTCTTGGTGATGTGATAGTAGTTTTTACAGTTTTACCATCTGGTGATACAGTCCAACCATATTTAGCATTGATGGTATCATTTACGATAAATTCTAGTTGTTCTGGAATATGGTCTGTAATTTCTGTTACATAACCATCTATATTTCCTTCATTATATACACGAATGGTATAGGTTACAATATTTCCATTAGATACACTAACTGGTTTTTTACTATGGTTATAATTTGCTGTTTTATCACCAGTTAATAATGGCATAGTGTCTACTACTGGTGCTCTATTATATGTTTTTGTACCATTTGCATTTTCTACTGAAGTAATAAACTTTCTTAAAGCTAAATCAAAATAGTCGCCCATTAGTATTAAATCTTCATAGTCGTCATCATCTTGTTTACTAGTTGTTCCATAGTTTTGTATATCTGTTGGAGTAAGGCTATTTGGTCTTGAGTCACGGTCTATAATGCTGGTATTTCCTTGTTCATCTTTATGTGCTGTAATTTCTGCTACATTTTTTAAGATTTGGTCATCATTAGATACCGTTGCTACTACTTTACATTCTATTTGTAAATCTATGTATTTTATTTCAGTTCCATTAAATGCTGCTAATTCTTTATCTGCTAAGTAGTTTGTTGTGATAGTTTTTCCATCTGCACTTGGAGTCCATTGATATTTTTTATTTACATTACTATTTGGCAAGTATTCTAGTCCTGCTGGTAGATAGTCTGTTATTTGGGTTGCATATCCTGCTATTTCTCCTTCATTATATACTCTAATTGTATATAATACAGTATTTCCTACTTCTACTAATAATGGAGTTTTGTCATGTACTTTATTAGCTGTTTTTTTGGTTTTGTTTTTTAATGCTTCTATTTCTGTATTACTTATTTCAGGTTCTCTATTTTCTGGCATTGGTGCACCATTGATAGAAGTAATAAATTTTCTTAAAGCTAAGTCAAATTCTTTTTCTGGCTCTATTTGTTCTGGCACATATGTTTTAATGTCTTCAAATGGTTGTGGTCTTTTTTCTATTCTAACAACTGGTTGTTCTTTATCTAAGTTATAGGTTTCATTTACTGACCAATAATAAACATTTGTAATGTTATAGCTTCCATTTATTTGTAGTTTAATTTCACTTTGCTCTACATTTTCTGGAATAGAAATATAAAAGTTTTGTTCAATTAAACCGCTTAAATCTTGCATAGTATAATTTGTTTGATTTTTGTTATCATCTAAAATAATAACATCTGTAACTTTATGTGAGCTACCATCTAATACACTTCCTGTTAAGGAATGTTCTATATTTCTATTTCTTGTAATTCTATATGGTCCTATGATAAGTCTTCCATTTTGTGTTTCCATATTAATGGTAGTGTTGGCAAATTGTACTGGTCTTTGTGTAGAGCCACTTGCTTGTGAATCATAGTTTGTAGCATTGGCTTGTGCTGTTTCTATTAAATAGTAATATAAGGCTATGCATGCTTGTTGCCTTTCATCTCCATGTGGGTCTACATCTGCCATTGACCCCATATTGCTAGTGGTTGAACCATTTTTTAATAATAAGTCAAAAGAAAAGCTTTCCATATGATAACTGTCTGTGTTGGTATAATACCATATTGCTAATTGTTGTACAGCATCTATATCATCATCTGTCAAATAACCTTCTTCAATAGCTTCTATAATGTTTTGTTCTTCTGGGTCACCATTGGCATAATTTTTAACCGCATTTAATAATACTTCTTTATCTGTTTCTGATTGGGAAGTATTTGGTATATAACAATTATCTAATATCCACATTAAAGCATTAAACCTAGAGTTTGAATTTAAAAATTCTAAAGCATCTCCATAACTTGTAGAATTTCCTGTTTTTAGTTTTCTAATATCTTCTGCATCTTTTAAATTAAATACTTGTGTATAATCTTTTTCTTGAATTCCACCAATTCCCATTTCTCCATTTGGGTTATCTGCAGTAGTATTGGCGCTAAAACCAGGTCCTCCTCTTAAACAGTAAATGGTATCACTTGCAAGGTCTGCATTATAGATTTTCCATACTGTTTTCCCCCCTGCTTGATATCCATAACCGTCCTGAGCTTCTTAGTAATTTGATTCCTAATGTTAAGCCATTTCCTGTTTGGTCTGCTGCTTGTACTTGCATAAATAAGCTTAAAGCTGTGATGGTTAAAAATAAAATTGCAATAAATTGTATTCCTTTTTTTAGTTTCATTGTTTTTACCTTCCTTTTTTGCCTTATAATAATTAATTTTATTTTACTTTCCTTTTTGTCCTATGTCAATAGCAGTATTTTACTGGTTTTCCTTTTTTTGTATTTTCATATTTTCTTTTGCTACGGAAGGTCATTTTTTTGGTTTTCCTATCAAATATTAAAATTTGATTACATTTTTGTTACATTTTTTGGTGTTTATATTTTTACTTAGGGAACTCTACTTTCTCCCCTTTTTATAACCTTCTTTTTTATTTTTAAATTTAAAAGTAATACTTAGTTAAATATAAGCTAAGTATTACTATTATATTACATTTTAAGTACTTTTTCAATAGGTTTACAG
>CANSJB010000039.1 GCA_947647115.1 uncultured Clostridium sp.
ATGTATGGGTAAATATCAAAAGTGGTGTTTCCCACAAAAAGTTTATGCAATGATTTGCCAAAATTTATTTGACATTTATTAAATATCTGTATATAATAAATATAGGAAATGACAATTCCACAAACGTGGTTTTGCCGAATATATTGTGAAAACTCACATCTACTCGTCAAAGTACAGATGTGAGCTTTTTTTATTTATGTAGTTGCTTATCAACCCAGTTCTTATACAGAACTGCTGTCAAGGCAACGTTTAATGTTAAAGATAACATTAAGGATATTATAAAAAATAGTATTACTTTAACCATAAACATCACCACCTCTCCTACGATAATTCGTATAATTGGTGGCAAAACCACATCTGCTTATTATCATTTCCTATGTCTGATAGTATAACATATCATTTACAGTAAATCAATAGAAAAAGAACAAATATTTGCAAAAAAGTTTTTTGTAAAATTACTTGATTTTTATAAAATAATTTGATAATCTATATGTAAATTGATTGATGCTTTTATCAATCGTCAAGAGAACCGAAAAAAGTTGTAGATATCTACGTCAACGGCATCACAAGCAATTTTCTCCGAACTTTTTGAAAGTCTTGATATTGCTGAGGTTGTTTGAAGGCAAAGCCTGAGTTACAACGTCAGTATGCAGCAGCAACTTAATTTTAAGACCATAAAAATTTTGATGAAAAAACAAGTTTGCAGATATAATACTTGCAAACTATTGATATAACTATAATTAAGAGTTGAAAATAGATATTTTTTGCCCTACCGATTTTGCAAACGTGTCTAGCTAGGGCACCAATGATGTATCTGTTCGAGCTAATAGAACAGACAATAAAAATATCATCCTGAAAAGGATGGTATTTCTTTGTTTAAAAAATTATTTATTGTCTCACAGTGCCACTGGTCATAACATTTCTCCTATTTGAGACGTCATTAAAAAAATCTTCTAGTCCTTCATTCATAACAAAAGGCTGATTAAGGCTAGTTAATTTCATATTTTCAATATGTTTTTTGAAGTATTCTCTTGATTTTATATCGCTATCACACATTATGCAATTTCTTTTTTCTTCTATACATACACGCCCCGTTGTTCCACTACCTGAAAAAAAATCTAATACTATTGAATCTGGATATGATAAAGATTTAACTAACCTTCTTATTATCTCTAATGGTTTTTGTGTAGGATGACCAACTCTTTCTAAAGAATTACCATTTAATCTACCAATTTCCCAAACATTAGTAGGATTTTTACCTTTTCTAACGTTATCCGGATTTAATCTTTTGTCTTTCAATGCAAGTTCTAAATCAGTATCTGAATACTTCACTCTAACAGAGTCTAAATCAAAATAATATTTATCAGTTTTTGTTAGCCATATAACTTCTTCATGTCTATTAGCGAAGTAGCGATGTGCTGACATTCCATTTTTATAATACCAAATAATTGTATTAACAAGTCTAAATTCTGTGTTGTGTCGGCAGTGATAAATTATTTCAATTAAATCTCCACTTTTGGCTGATTGAAATTGTGTTCCACCAAAAATAACCATATTCCCACTTTTAGAAAGTACTCTATATGATTCATCCAGCCATTTGGATGCCCACTCAATATAATTTTCATAAGTATCCCACACTTCCAAATCCAAATTGTATGGGGGGTCAATTAAAATTAACTCAATCGAATTATCTGGAAGTAATTTCAACAAATCCAAACAATCCTTATTAAGCAGTATACAATTAGTTTTTTCTGGAATCGAAAAATCCATACTCGTTTTATGTTTAATATTATTTGAGTTCATCTTATTTATTGACATCAATGCAGAATTATTATGTGATTTATTATGTATTGCCATTATCATTACCTCTTTGCTTTTTTATATTTTAATTATTATTGTGGTTTTTCAATTGCTGAAATAAATCTTTGCCTAACATTTTTAAAGATGTTCTAGCAATATCAAGCATTATTTCTATCATATCAGAATCAAGCCAATGTTCACCATTTGGTTGAGCATATATAGAAGCAGCTTGAAGCATTATATTTAAATTATTACTTGAAACAAATTTATTTTCACATAAATTTGTATTTATTGGTAAGCCGAAATTTGCAGCAGTTAATCTATCAAGTCGATTAAGTCCTCCCGCATTATATTTTAAAATAATAACTTTTCCATCAGGTCTTACAACTTTAACATCCTGTGTAAGAAAATTAGAACCCTCCAAAAAAAGTACATAGGGAAAATATGCTTCAGCAAGCATAAAATTTGCTATTTCAGATATGTTTTTATGAGAGCGCTCAATTGCATTCCCAGCAATCATAATATCTTGATTGTTATTTTTTCCTACAAGTTTTCCTAATCTTATATTTTCAATATCTTTGCCTTGATGTTTAGCTTCAGAAACTAAAACTACTCTCCAATTTCCATTATCATCTTTAACTTCTATAATTCCACCATCTGGTTTAATACTTGCATGTTCAACAAATAATGTTTGTCCTAATTGTGAATCAACTTTTTTTAATGCTTCATTTATTTCTTTTTTTAGTAACTCTCTCCTATACCTAAATTCAAACATAGGAAACTCTGCCTCAAGTTTTTTCATTACACATAAAGAATTACTATATACTTCTACATCATGTTCTTGTGCTTGTTGACCAAATATACCAATTACACCTTGTGATTTCTTATGTTGTATAGTTAATCTTTCGGTTTGATTCTTTTTCATATTATCACTGCTCCTAAAACATTTCTTGCATTTTAATGTTACCATTAATTTTTACAACCTACTTGTATTTGTCTGAATAAATAATATCATACATTCCTTCTTTTATCAACAAAACAAAAAGATTTTTATGACAAGTACTTAAATGTTTATAAATTTAACTATTCCACCATTATTACCAGATTTTGAAATAATACCTATTGCAAAAGAAAATATGTTTTAATTTTATTGATAAGTACTATTTTTTATGTTATTATAATAATCATAGAAAATAATTTAGAATAATTTTAAGAAAGTGTAAAAGTAACATTATGCAAAAATAGATGTTGGAAGAATAATGATAAAAGCTTAGGAGATCAAATGGAAAATAATCAAGATTGGAAACAGTTAGAAAGGTGGCAAGCTCAAAGAGAAGAAAAAATAAAAGAAGAATATGGCATAGATATTACCAAAATACAAGGTAATAAAAAATTAATTGATAAAGTAACTCGTGTTATGGAAAAAATATTAAATTTTTTATTATTTTTAGTTACTGCTGCACAAGTATGTATTGTAATTTTGCTATTTTACATGCTAATTGCACAATATATAGAAATTAATAATCTCATAAAAGATGGTGCAACATTATTTTTCTTAAAATAAAATTTTAAATGATAAAAGGAGGAATTTTTATTATGAATGAAATTATTATAAATGTAAAAGGTATGGTTTGCAGTGGATGCGAAAATAGAGTAAAAAATGCTTTGATGAATATAAATGGAGTTAAAAGTGTTCTTGCAGATTATTCTACTGGCAAAGTAATAATTAGTGCTTCTGACGAAGTAACTAAAGAAGTTTTAGCAAAAAAAATTGAAGATATTGGTTTTGAGGTTTTATAAAAAATGAAAAAAGTGATTTTATCTATTGATGGTATGACTTGCAGTGCTTGTTCTAATGGGTTAGAAAAATATTTAAATAAGCAATCTGGCATTTTAAATGCCAGTGTTAATTTAGTTATGGCAAATACCTCTATTGAATATGATGAAAAGGTTTTAACTTTGCTCCAAATTGAAGAATTTATAAAACAAGCAGGTTTTAAAAGTCTGGGAGAATTTAAACAAATAAAACTAGATAAAAAAAGTAAAAAAGATAAATGGTTATTTGCCATTTTTACTATTCTGGCTATATTGCTAATGTATGTTTCTATGGGACATATGGTTGGACTTCCTACTATTTGGTTTTTAGACCCTCATACTTATACTTTAAACTATATGTTTTTTTTACTTTTATTAACGATTTGTTTTATGGTTTATGGTTTTGATATTTTAAAAAATGGCTATAAAAATTTAATTCATAAGACCCCTAATATGGATACTTTGGTTGCCATTGGTGTTATTACTAGTGTAGTGTATAGCTTATATAATATGTATTTGGTATTTTTAGGAGATACTCATTTAGTAATGGATTTGTATTTTGAGTCTGCTGCTATTGTTATTTATTTTATTAAACTTGGCAGATATATTGATGGTATTAGTAAAGATAAAACAAAAGATGCCATCGCAAAACTTGTTGAAATTACACCTAATACTGCTATTATCAAAGTAGATGGTATAGAAAAACAAGTCACTCTTGATGAAATTCACAAAGGCGATATTGTTATATGTAAAGCAGGTCAAAAGGCTGCTGTTGATGGCACTATTATTGCAGGGAAAGCTTATTTTGATGAAGCTTTTATTACAGGAGAAAGTAAGCCAGTGTTAAAACAAGTAGATAATATGGTAATTGCTGGTAGTATTAACTATGATGGCTATATTGAGTATAGAGCCGAGAGAATTGGAAATGAGTCTACTGTTTCTGAAATTGTAAAACTAGTGGTAGAAGCAAGTAATACCAAAGCTCCTATTGCTAAAGTAGCAGACAAGGTTTCAGGCTACTTTGTACCAATTGTTATTTTGATTGCCTTTATTACTTTTTTTGCTTATTTACTTATATTTCAAGACTTTGGCAGTGCGGTTTCTACTTTTGTTACTATTTTAGTGGTGGCTTGTCCTTGCAGCTTAGGCCTTGCAACACCTCTTGCTATTGTTATTAGTGAAGGAATGTGTGCTTCTAATGGTATTTTGATTAAAAAAAGTGAAATTTTGGAAAATGCCCAAAAAGTAAGTACAGTAGTATTTGATAAAACTGGCACTTTAACTTATGGTAAATTAAAAATTTCTGAAATTATAAATTATAGTACCTTAGATGAAAAAACATTATTCCAGTTGGTTGGTAGTATTGAGAGTAAAAGCAGCCACCCTATTGCTAGTGCTTTTACTAATTATTTGAAGGAAAATAAAATAGAAATATTAAAAGTAGATAGCTTTGAGAATTTAGAAGGCATTGGAGTTATTAGTAAAATAGGAAATGATGAAATACTTTTGGGCAATGCTAAATTGTTTGAAAAATATGAAATAGAAAATAAATATTTGAGTGATGCACAAAAATTATCTGATAAAGGCAATAGTATTGTATATGTAATTAAAAATAAAGAGGTTTTGGCAATTGTGGGTGTTAATGATATTGTTAGAAATGAAGCTTTGCAATTGATTGATAAGCTAAAGTCTAAGGGCATTGATGTTATGATGTTAACAGGTGATAATCATGAAACTGCAAAAAAAATAGCCAATGAAATCGGAATTAGCCATGTTATTTCTAATGTATTACCTGCTCAAAAAACAGCTACTATTAAACAATTAAAAAAAGAAAATAAATTTGTTATGATGTGTGGAGATGGTATTAATGATAGCCCTGCACTCGCTACTGCTGATATCGGAGTAAGTATTACAAGTAGCACTGATATTGCTGCTGATTCTTCTGATGTTATATTAACTAAAAATAATTTAAATAGTATTATTGACTTAATACACATTAGTAAAAAAACTATTAGAAATATCAAGCAAAATCTGTTTTGGGCATTTTTTTATAATTGTTTAATGATACCAATTGCTATGGGAGTTTTAAAACCTTTTGGTATTACGATTAACCCAATGATTGCAAGTCTTGCTATGGTACTAAGTAGTGTTACTGTTATTTTAAATGCTTTGAGGCTTAGAAGAATAAAATAGAAATAGACTAAATATCTATTTCTATTTTTTCTAAGTTTTTAATACTTGGGTCATAAATTGATTTTCCATCATAAGTAAATCTAGAGCCATGGCATGGACAGTCCCAAGTTTTTTCTAAATTATTCCAAGAAAGCTCACATCCTAGGTGACTACAGATTGGTTTGATAGCAAATAGCTGTCCTTCTTGATTTTTATAAATACCTACTTTTTGCCCATTTAAGTCTATAATCTTGCCTTCTTCTTCTTGAATATTTTTTAATGTTTCTTCTGGTATTTTTAGTTTTTCTATTACCAATGATTTTACAGTTTGTTTTAACATATTTCCCATTTCCTGATAATTTTTAATTGGTTTTAGTCTAGTAGAGGTAAATACATCTTCATAAGGGTTTTGTTTTCCTAGTATTTTATCTACTATAATATTGGCTGCTATATTAGAAGTTGTCATCCCCCATTTTTTATAACCAGTT
The DNA here is from genome assembly GCA_947647115.1 of uncultured Clostridium sp. Lineage (GTDB taxonomy): Bacteria > Bacillota > Clostridia > TANB77 > CAG-508 > CAG-273. The sequence goes on from CANSJB010000039.1 coordinate 6,276, forward strand.
CCTACATATACATTTGGCATTAAATTGGAAAACTCTCCAATATAGGCAATTTTATCTAAAGAAATGCAGTCTTGCGTACACCATTTATATTTTACCTTACAATTTGGATCCATTTGTTTTGCTATTTTAATTAGGTCATCATAACTTTTAGATAGGTCTTTTTTCTCTCCAGTTTTATGATCCATTCCCCCTATTAATATGAGACCATTTGGAAGGGTTCTAAAAGAATAGGTTGGCTGCTCAGCATTAATATACATACCTTCAAATTTTATTTTATCACTTTCTACTGCAATCACATAGGACATAGATTGATACATTTTTAAAAAGTAATAACCTGGCATATTAATAATTGGGTAATGTGTTGCAAGGACAATATTCTTGGCTGTTATGGTACTATTATTTTGTGCTATTACTTCATATTCTTGTCCTTTTTGTTTTACTTCTACGATTTTTGTATTTTCAAATATAGTTATATTTGGCATGGCATTTACTAGCCCTTGTGCATATTTACAAGGGTCAAATTGTGCTTGATTTGGAAATTTAATAGCTCCTAAAATTTTTACTGGAAGTTGTACTTTTGTAACATATTGAGCTTGAAAGCCAAGTCCGTTGTACCGCTTCTACTTCTGCTTGTAACTTTGGGATTTCTTCTTGACTTTGTGTATATACATAAGCATTTTGTTTTTGTAGCTGGCAATCTATTTGTTCTTTTTGTATAATTTCTTCTATATTTTGAATCGCTTGTTGGTTTGCTTCTAAGTATTGTTTTGCTTTTTCTTTTCCTTGAGAATTAATTAAATAGTCATAAAACAAGCCATGTTGACTGGTTATTTTGGCAGTTGATTTTCCGTGTAGTTTGATGATATAATAAGTCTTTTTCTACTAAGGCTACTTTTAAATTTGTTTTTGACAAATAATAAGCACATGTTAAACCAGTTAAGCCTCCTCCTATAATGCATACATCTGCTTTTTGATTTTGTTTTAATTCCTCAAATGTTTTTTTCGTTTGTTTACTATTTTCTAACCAATAAGATGACATATTTTTATTTCCTTTCTTTGTAATATTGAAAAGCTAGTAAAATGATACCCTTTTTACTAGCTTTTTATACTCTTATTTTTTACTTAAAGTTACTTTTATATCATACAGTTTATGATTTCTTAAAACTTTCAAAGTTACTACTTCTTCTGGCTTCTTTTTATAAATATAACATCTTAAGTCACACATTTTATTTAAAGTAATATCATCTATGCTAACTATAACATCCTTTTCTTTTACTCCTGCCTTACTTGCTGGTGAATTTTTATTGACATATGTTACATAAATTCCATTTTCCAACTTTAGATTACTTTCTAAATAGGGTATAACATTTTTGTCATAGGCAAATATGCCCAAATAGGCTTCTTCAAATTTGCCTGTTTTTTCAAAGCTTTGTATAATATTTTTTACAATGTTAATTGGTATAGCAAAACCAATGCCTTCTGCTGATGTTATTTTAACACTGGTTATGCCTATTACCTTCCCTTCTACATCAATCAAAGGTCCTCCGCTATTCCCTGGGTTAATGGTAGCATCTGTTTGAATAAGATTTTCCATATAAGAGCTTTTTTGCTCTTCTTCTAATACAATGGTTCTATTGGTTGCACTAATAATACCAGATGTTACTGTCCTTTGAAATTCATACCCAATAGGATTTCCTATGGCATATACACTTTCTCCTACTTTTACAGTTTCTGAATCTCCTAAAGTGACATATGGCAAGCCTTTAATATTTATTTTTACTAAGCTTAAATCTATATTACTATCAGACCATACAACTTTTCCTTGATAACTCTTTCCATTTTCTAGTGTTACATAACAGCTGCTGTATTTTTGCCCAGATACATGCTCATTAGTTAAAATATAACCATCTTGTGAGACTATCATTCCTGTTCCTAAACCCAATTTGGTATCTGCTCCATCTAAAAATATAGTGCCACCTACATTTTTTATTTTGGATATTCCTACTACACTTGCTGTTACTTTTTCTATCATATCAGATACAGTTTGACTTTGCTTTTTTACTGTTTCTATTGTTTGACTTGTCCTTTGCACAGTGGTAGTAGTTGGTGCTTTAGGCTGCTGTTCTTGTACTTCTATTTCTAAGTACAATTCATAAAGCAACATTCCAAGTATTAGTATCAATATGATTAATATGGTTCTTAGTGTGTATTTCTTAGCTAATCTTTTGTTTTCTCTTTTTATGTATTCTTCCATAACTTTCCCCCTTTGGTAAAAACTTTTCTCTTTATTATTTTTACCAGTTTAGAGAGATTTTAAACAAAAAATTTAACTTAAGTCACATTATAATTTGTGCTCAAGTATGCTATTTTAGAATATTTTATTTAAAAAGTGTTTGCTTTTTTTTACTTTTGTGCTATAGTATATAAAACATATAAAATTTTTTCCATATTTTGTTGGTTTCATTTATACTATATTCGTAGTATAATATTATTATAAATAAATTTATTTGGAGGCTTGCTCAATGAAATTTGAAAAACTAAGTGATAATAAAATTAGAATTATTTTGTCTATTCAAGATTTGACAGAAAAGCATATCGACTTTCATTCTTTTATGGCCAATACACTTGAGTCACAAGATATTTTATTAGATATGTTAGAAGAAGCAAAAAAGGAGACTGGTTTTGATGTTCAAGATTCTAATTTAAAGATTGAGGCTTTAGCAATGGCTGATACCAATTTTATTTTTACCATTACTAAAGTGTGCCCAGAAACAGAGCGACTACCTAAAAAAAGGTTTGCTATTAAACGAAAGCATTATAACCCTTGTTCTAATACACAAGCTGTTTATGAATTTCATTCTTTTGATGATTTTTGCAGCTTTTTACAATTTTTAGATGATAGTTGTTTGTTTGATATTGTACAGGGTATTGCTGATTTATTTTCTTTATATTGTTATAAAGGTAATTATTATTTGTTACTAAATGGTATTCATTCTGAGGCTATTGATAAAGTTAGATTTTATACTGCTATTACAGAATTTGCTAAATATATTACAAATTCTAAAGGTTTTGCAAGTAAGCTTCGTGAATGTGGTGATTTGATTATGGCAGATGATGCTTTAGTAATTGGCTTTAAACATTTTATTGCAAATCATTAAAAAATACATAAAAAAAGATTTTATGATTTTTTCATAAAATCTTTTTTGTATGTCTTATTATTAATATACATAGTTTTGTGGATTATATAATACACCATTTACTCTTATTTCTAAGTGTAAGTGCGGTCCTGTTGACCTACCTGTTGAGCCTACTTTACCAATAATTTGTCCTTGTGATACTTTTTGTCCTGTTGAAACATTTAGTTGGCTGCAGTGTGCGTATACAGTTTGCACACCATTCCCATGTGACAAAATAATCATATTTCCATAAGAGCCACTATAACCTGCTGTTGTAACAGTACCTGCTGCTGCTGCTTTTATAGCTGTTCCTGTAGGGGCTGCTATATCTAACCCTCTATGTCCACTACTACGGATACTTTCTCTACTACCAAACCTAGAAGTAATTACTCCTGATATTGGTCTAATTAGGCTTATTCCTAAGCTTACCTTTTTTGTAGAAGTTCCTGAAACATTGCCTGATGAGACAGAAGCTACATAGGTTACTTTTGGTTTTGGTGCTTCATATAATTTTGAAATACATTTTTCTACTGATGTGAATTGTTTTGTTTTAACATCATACTTTTCTACAATACCTATATCATTTTGATTGACACTGTTTTTCTTTTTTAGCCCTTCTTTTACTTGTTCTGCTTCTTTAAAGGTTGCTACATATACTTTTTCTTCTTTGCCATCTGTAATAGCATAGTATTTATAATATTGTGTTCCATTTTGTGTTACTTTGCTATATATTTCTTCATCATTTGGTGTAATGTCTTTTTTTAACAAGCAAAGGGTGTAATCTGGCACAGATTCTATTTGTCTAAAAGCGATTCCTTCTTTGTCTTCCCCTTCCATATATTGGTTTATGGTGTTTTGTAATTCGCTTTTGTTTGCAGTATACCCTATTAGCTCACCATTTAAAGTTACAGCATAAGTTGGTTTATATAAAAAGGCTATTGCTCCTATGACCAAAAATATAGATATAATTGTTAGTACAGTTATTTTTATTGATGTTCGAAAGAACATAGCAAATCTTTTTAAACTTTTAATTTTAAACACTCCTATCTTTTTTGTTCTTTCCTATTTTATATTAATTTTTAAAATTTTTCAAGTGGTTTTTTATTATTTTTTGTATTTCCGTAAGGAAATCTGCCTTAATTACTTTCATAGATAGTGTTTGTAAAATTAAAAAAACTAACTTAAGACAATTTCTTAAGTTAGTTGCTTTTTATTGTTGTAATTCATTTTTTACAGTTTGAATTTCTGTAATGCTTGCTTTTTGTGCTGGCATGTAATATCCTTTTGTTTGTGCTATTTTAAATAGTTCATATTGAAAACTCTCATCACTATTTCTAATTTGTTGAAGTGTTTGTCTTAATTGCATATTTTCTGCCTCTGATATGGCTGTTTGATAAGCTGTTAAGTCTGCTTTTACACTTCCTAATATGTCGTTTACCATTGTTTTTTCGTCCATGGTTTTGTTTCCTCCTTTTTTATTTTTTAGTCATTTAAAAATGATAATAATTTTTGTTTTGTATTTAGGGCATCTTGTGCAGATTTAGAAAATATTTGCTTTATTTGTGGATCTACTGCTTGTGATGAAAATGTGTTTAATTTTTGATAGGCAGTTTCATGTGCTCCTATTAAATGTCTTAAGTTTTGTAGTTCTACTTGATTTAAGTTTGGCATTTTTTATCCTTCCTTTCATTTCATAATTATCATGTATTATGTACTTGTTTTTTTGTTTTTATACAATTTTAGTAAAAAAAGGAGCTTGCATATAGTAATAAAAAAAAT
>CANSJB010000040.1 GCA_947647115.1 uncultured Clostridium sp.
AATTTTTAGGGCTCATGTTTAAAAATTTTTGGGACATTTTCAAAAATCATTGACAGAAAAATTTGCTTTTTACTTAAATTAGGCTATTTTATAATAGTTTTAATGATAAAATTTTAAAGTAAAATGATATTTAACCTTCATCTATTTATATGGTTGCTCCTATAATTCCAGCATCATTTCCTAGCAGCGCTAATTTAAGTTCTGGCAAGTTTTGCTTATTAAGCATATACTTTCTTTGTTTATATGTTTTTTGCAAGTTATGGTACAAAATTTCTTCAAAATGCACAAAGCTACCACCTAAGCAAATAACTTGTGGTTCGAAAATATCGATGATATTAGAAAAGCCTACTACTAAATTTTGTATATATTGTTCTAATATAGCTTGCACCTTCTCTTCTTGTGACCTTTGTTTTAATATGCTTAATAATTCTTGGGCAGAAATTTCTTTACTTAAATTCATAGCTTTTATTAAATTATCTTTTAGTCTTTTTATAGAGCAATATGTTTCAAAACACCCTTTTTTCCCACAGTTACACAATTTCCCATCTTTTTTGATAATCATATGTCCTATTTCAAACCCTGGATTTCTAATTGGCTCTAGCTGCTTTCCCTCTATAAAAACACTACTCCCTATTCCTGTACCTAAACATAGGAAAACTGCATCCTGATATGGCTTTAAGCTTCCATATGTTTTTTCTGCTAATGCTGCACATTTAGCATCATTTCTTATTTGTATTTTCCCTGTATATTGTTTTTGAATTATTTTTGTAATATCTAATTGGGGTATTCCTAAATTGACCATTGTTGTAATGCTTCCATCTTTTGGCACTCCTGGACTTGCAACTCCAAGTATTTCTATTGTTGCTTGTCCCATCATACTAGCTATTTGCTTTGTTATATATTCTTCTATAAATTTTTGTAAATGAGATGCATCTTTTTGTTTTAAATCGGTTTCTTGTTTTTGTACAATTTTTCCCTGCTCATTTACTAGTCCAATTCCAATATGACTTCCACCTATATCAATTCCAATTTTCACTTTTTTTGTTGTATGCTATATTTAATAATTTAAATACAGCATACTCCCCTTTCTTTGTTTTATTTTTATTTTACACTATTTTTTCTAAAAAAAGAAGGTATTAAATTAACATTTTGTTATAAGATATTAAAAAAAGAGTACTTTAATTTTTGAATAAAGCACTCTTTTAATTTTATTATATAAGTCCCTGGTCTTGGAAACCTTTGATAAGCCAATCGCCCATATATAGCTGAATACATGGTACTAATACTACCACTACTAAGAAGATTAATAAAATACCAACAAATAAATATGAAATTTCTGGTAATACCTTCATTAGTTTGTCCAAGCTGTTTTGAATATCTACATCCATATAATCTAGCAATTTTTCCATCATTTCTGCTAAATCGGTTTGCATACCTATTTTTAACATTTCTATTTCCATTGCAGTACATAACCCTGAGTTTTCAAATGGTTCTATCCATGATCCACCCATTAATAAGTTGTTAATAGATGTTTCTACAATAGAAAGCATTACATAGTTTTTTACAACTGTTTTACTAACTTCTAGTGCTTCTTGAATTCTCATACCATTTTGTAGATTTAATAACATTGCTCTCATTAATCTTGAAAAGTCTATACCAAATATTAATCTACCAAATACAGGTGCTTTATATTTAAAATAATGCCAGTTATATTTTCCTTTTGGTGTATTGATATATCCTACTACAATAGCTACAATAATGGCTATAATACCAGTTGGTATATACCAGTAAATTCTTGCACTTTCCAAAAAGTCCATAAACCATAAGGTAATGTCAGGAAGTGTTGTACTACCACCTAATTGTGCAAATACATCTTCGATGGCAGGTAATACTAATACAGTACCTACAATTAATAAAATGAAAATAGCAATAAATTGTGCAACATTTGGTATTACAATACTCTTAATTTTTTTATTTCTTGTTGTGGTTTCATCTAAATACCTTACTGCTTGTTCTAAAGATGTAGTTAGCGAACCAGAAAGCTCTCCTACTCTTATCATATTAATATAAATATAAGGGAAAATATTAGAATAATATTCCATTGTAGTATACATATATTCACCAGCTTCTACACCAGCTAAAATGTCTTCTAATACACCTCTAAATGATAAGTTTTCTGTACTATTAATAATGGTACTTAAGGCATGAATATTATTAAAGTTTGCCTTTTTTAATAAGTAAAAGTTTTGGGTAAAAATAACAATATCCCTTGTGGTAATTTTTTGACCTGCTGATAATATTAAGTTTACTTTTTCTTTTGTAGATGGCTTACTACCTGTTTTTCCTTGAAAAACGCTGGCAGAGTTGGCTGTTTTCATAATATCATCAATGTCAATTACATTTCTTTTATTTGCCTTTGCTCTTTTACTTTTATAGCTTATTTGTATTACTTCTATTGGCAGTAAATCATTACTTTTTAATTTTCTTACTAAAGTATTTTTACTAGCTTCTTCTACTTTGTTTCGTACAATTTGCCCATTTTTTGTAACTGCCCTATACACATACTCTGGCACTTTTTTTACCTCCTTTTCCTAAAAAAGTTATATGCCCATTTTTGGTTTATTTGCATTATCCCTTTTAATTTTTAGTTGCATAATGGTTCTATTTAAAACTTCGATGTTCTTTTCTTCAATTTGAGATTTGGCTTGGTCTAATGTAATTTTATCTTCTACAAATAGTTCTGCAAGTGAATTAATTAAACCAATACTGCCTTTTTCAGAACTACTTTGAATCGCATCTTCAATTTCTGAAACACTAAGCTTTTCTTTACGAATCATACCTGCTACAATGTTATCTACTACCATAACTTCTGGAACTAGAACAAGAGAATCACCTTTCCCTCTTAATAACCTTTGTGATACTACTAACTTTAACAAAGAGGCAATTAAATATTTAATGGTTTGTTGGTCTCTTACATCATAAAAGTTAATCATTCTATCGATGGTTTCTGCACAAGATTTTGTATGCAAAGTTCCAATTACTAAGTGTCCTGCTTCTGCTGTTTCAATTGCTGCTTCCATAGTTTCTTTATCACGAATCTCTCCTATAATTAAGATGTCACAGTCCTCTCTTAAAGAGTTTTTAACACCATCACTAAAGTTTAAACAATCTCTTCCTGAGCCAATTTCTTTTTGTACAATAATTGATTTTTTGCAAACATGTTTATATTCTACAGGGTTTTCTAGTGTTAGTATTTTTTTGTTTTGACTTTCATTAATTTCATTAATCAGTGCATTTAAAGTAGTTGTTTTACCAGAGTTTGTTTTACCAGTAACTAGCACTAATCCTTGTGGTTGATTCATGGTTCTTCTAACAATATCAGGAACACCTAAGTCTTCATATTTTGGTAGTTCATTTTTAATTAACCTTAGTACTATAGTTGGTACTTCATCTGCTGTTGAAATATTTACCCTTAGCCTAATGTCGCCAAATTCATAAGAACAGTCTAATTTTTTAGTTTCTTTAAATACGCTGTCTTTATCAATATTTCCTCTTACAAAATAGTCATATACTTCTATCATGTCATCTTCTGTTAATATTTCTGTGTTTTGTGCTTCTACTAATTCTCTTCTGATTCTCAAAATAGGTTTAATACCATTTACCAGATGCACATCTGATGCGTCTTTTTCAATTGCCTCATTCAAGATTTTATCTATATCAATCATGATTTTCCTCCTATGTTTTTTAATAAATAATTAACTTATTATTTAGCTCATCTAAAGTAGTAATTCCATCTAGTATTTTATATACACCATCTACAATTAATGGTTTATATCCTATTTCTAATGCTTTTTTCCTAATTTCTAAACTAGAACAATCACGAGAAATTAAGTCTTTTATTTCTTCATCTACATTTAATACTTCAAAAATACCAATTCTTTCTAAGTAGCCACTATTATTACAATGTTTACAACCAACAGCATCAAAGGTTTTCTTTCCCTCTAGTTTAAAGTCTACATGATACTTTTCACCAATTTTATCAATGATTTCTTTTTCCATTTGTGTAAAGTCTCTTTCTTTTGCGCAGTGTGGACATATTTTTCTAACTAACCTTTGTGATACAGATGTTGCTAAAATACTAGAGATATCATAATTAGAAATACCCATTTTTCTAAGTCTTGTAATAACTTCTATACTGTCAATGGTATGTATGGTAGATAATACATAATGACCTGTCTGCCCTGCTTGCATTGCTATTTCAGCTGTTTCATGGTCACGAATTTCACCTACTAAAATAATATCTGGGTCTTGTCTTAATACAGTTCTTAAAGAACCAGAAAAGTCAGCTTTAGCATCTACCTCAATTTGGTTTAGCCCATCTATTCTAATTTCTACTGGGTCTTCAATAGTAGTAATATTAATACGTGGGTTATTTAGGTAGTCTATAATACTATAAAGTGTGGTGGTTTTACCTTCACCAGTTGGTGCTGCCACAATGGTAACACAATTTTTCTTATTAAAGCTTTTTCTTAGTAATTGTTCATCTTTTGGAAAACCTAATTCAAAAATATCTCTAATATTGCCATTTTTTCTAAGTAATCTTAATACAAATTTTTCACCATATACATTTTTTTGAGAAGATACACGAATGTTATAGTCTGGATAACTTAAAATTCTACCATCTTGTGATTCTTGTTTTTCTTGATGCATATTAGAAATTGCCTTTAGCCTTCCTATTAATTGTTGTTGTTTATCTTTATTTATTTCTACTGCTGTAATTAAGCCTCCATCAATTCTATACCTTACCCTAACTAAGTTTTCTAATGGTTCAATGTGAATATCACTTGCTCTTTTTTCCATAGCAGTTTTAATAATACTGTCTACTAGTCCTGATATATCTGCATCTGCATTAATTGTTTCAGAGGCAGTACCTTCTATAGAGTCAATAATTTTTTCAATATTTGTCTCAAAAGTAATATATTTTTCCATTACTAAGCCTTTGTTTAATAATAAAAGCCTAATAACATCTACTGACCTTTTATTAGTAGTGTCTGCAAAACATACTTTAATTTTGCCTGCTGCAATTTCAAATGGAATTGCTTTATTTTGCTTTATTAAATCTTGTGATATATAGTCTGTGATATTAATTTTAACATCACTTTCTCTTAAATAAATTGCTTTTTCGTCTAATATTTCTCCAATGCTATTAATTAATTTATAAGAATCGCAAAGCTGTAAAATATTAAGAATATCTCCTATTTTTTTTCTAGGATGTTCTTTTTGGTAATCTAATGCTTTTTCAATATCGCCTTCTGTAACAATACCTCTTTTTACAAGTTCTATTCCAAGTGGTTGTCTTCTTTCCATATTTATTCTTCCTTTCTCTTTTGTTATATCCATATATATATTATACTACAAAAATGATAAGTTCAATATAGTTTACGTAATTTACATTAATTTACCAATATTTTAAAGTATATTCAATTGTTTTTTGAAATTCTTGATTTTTACCTATTGCCATTTTAACTTGAATTAAGTTTTTGGTTGTTTTCGTATTTTCTGGTGTATACGTACTTAAGGTAAAACTAAGTTCTTGTATTTCTTTGGCAATGGCTGTATGATTTCTATAAATTGCCTTTTGGCTAGCGTTATACTCATATATAGTGCCATCTGCAAAAGTTATTTTTTGCCCTTCTACTGTAGCTGTTTTATTATTCTTTACATCATTGATAAAAAACATATTAAATTTGTTAAATTCTACTGCATATTTGTCTTGTTGTTTTACCTCTTGCATATTAGAGAAGAAAAAGGAGCTAACCATGGCGATAGTAGATATAACAATGGTAGCAATAATAACATAAATAACAAGTGATGTTAATGTAATACCTTTTTGTGATTTCATTGGCTTTCCCCTCCTGCCTGCATAGGTATTTCTCTTACTTTTGGTCTTTGTATCATAATGCTTTTTTCTTTTCCATCAAAAGAATAGGTAAGTGTTAATTTAGCTAGTTTTACTAAGTCATCATTTTGCCCATAAGGAGTTGTTGTGATATCTATATGAAAGCTACTAGGAATGCTAAAGTCCTTTTTTACATTGGTAATAAAGGTATCTATATTTTCACTGTTAATTTCATCATACCCTACTTTATCTATACGCTCCATAATTTGAACTGTAAATAGTGCTGCTACAGAGTCTACTTTTGTTTGCGCTTGTACTTTGTAAATAGCTAGGTAAATACTACCTAAAGTTCCTACAAATATGCTAATTACAATAACTGCAACAGTTAAGTCTTGCAAGGTAAAGCCTTTTTCTGATTTCATGTAAATATGGTTCTCCTTTCTAAAAAATTAGGCAAGATGCAAAAAGTTTACAATAATTAGTGTAATAATATTGGTTACACATAGGTAAAATCCAAATGGGATTACTGCATTTTTAGCTTTAACACATTTGGCTGCTCTTGTTTTAAAACGAATTTTTATCCTTTTTATGATTAAGTACATACTAACTGAAAGTATAGTAAATACAATAGTTAAAATAGTGATTGCTTCATGACTAAAGGTTAGCAATAACATTGTTAAAAGGAAAACCTCTAAGACATAGCTTGTGTTTGCCTTTTTTCTAAGCCATAAGGTATCTAATACAATCAGTAAACATATGATGCCTAAATATATAACATATCTATATATATTAGGGTCTTTTTCTAGTATATATAGATAAATTATATAAAGTGCCTCTATAATATAGCCAAATAACAATACACTTTTTTCTATTTTGTGTTTTTCTTTGTCAATTCCTGCTATGATAAATAAAGTAGCTATATAAAGTAAGCCAAATATAAAGTAAACAAGATTTGATATATTGATAGGAAGTAATTGCAAATTAATGCTCATTGCAAATAGAACAAAAACAATGCCAGATAATATTTCAAGTAATAAATATCTTGGTCTTATTTTTTGTTTGCAATATCTACATTTTCCTCTTAAAAATAGGTAACTTACTATAGGAATTAAATCCAATAAACCTAATTTATGATTGCAATTAGGGCAATAAGAACGTTCATGGGTAATGTCTTTTTTTAATGGAATACGATAAACTGCTAGCGTAAAAAAACTTCCAAATAGTGCTCCTATGATAAATATAATACTATATAAAAATATGTCCATTTTTTCTTCCTACTTTATTTCTTTTTGACTGATTATTAAAATTTGAGGCATATACACTGTAAATAAATGCATATGCCTTTCCTTTATCATAATTGTTAATTTGTAATTTCATGGTCTAATTATTCGTTTACTGTAACTACATTATCAGTAAAGTTTACTGTGAATGTATTTCCACTCTTTGTAACTGTTACTGTTATGCTTCCTGTTAATTTACCATCTGTAATAGCTGGAGCTGGTGTTCCATCTGCTGTTGTGCAGTATGTGCTTGGGAAGTTATCACTAATAACTTCAGCAGCTGTTTGTGCTGTTGCTCCTGGAACTACACTATTTGATAAAGCTTGGTATTGAGCAAGTGACATGTAATCTCTTAATGCTGCTGCTTCACTTTCTTTTGCTGCACCTTTTGCTTGGTTGAATATACCTTGGTCTGATAATACATAAGTAATAGTAATACCAGCTAGTATTAATAATACTACGATAGTTACAACTAAAGCAATTAGTGTGATACCACTTTGTCCGTTAGTTTTTTTCATCTTGGGTTTACTCCTTTCTCTTTAGAATTTTTTGTTATATATATATTTATTTAAATAAATATAACCGAAATTTATTTTAGACCCTCATTATTGAAAAATGTGCCTGTTGAATTTGGATCTACATTAGGTTTGGCTGTATTGCCACCAATAGTATTATTTCCATTTCCACTTGGATTTGAAGTATTGGTATTGTTATCTGGAACATAAGTGCTTGCAGAAAATGGATCTGCTTTTCCTGGTATATAGCTATTGGTTTGTTTATATAAATTTAAGTCTGCTCCATCAATGGTGTAAGTAATATTTTCCTTTTCAGCTTCTAATATTTGCTCTTGTATTACATTTTGTACATTTTCTGGTGTAGAGTAAGTAGCTAATTTATTAGGTACTGCTTTGTTAGCTGGAATATAATCATAAAATATTACCCCTAAAATTAGCACAATAGCTGCACATAGTAAAAGCATAATACAAGTTTCTTTCAATATAGATTTTATCATACTTTTCTCCTTTTTAATTTTTATGGGTTTGGATTCGTAGTAGGCGCTTCTGGGCTAGTTGTTTGGTCTGGTGTTGCGGCCTGTTCTTGTCCTGTTCCTGTAGTGGTTCCTCCGCTAACCGTTTCTGATTTAATTCTAACATTCATTACTAGGAAGGTTGCTTGTAAATGACTTCCTCCTGGTACTAATTTGAAGTTGTAAATTCTAAATCCTAATTTGCTGTCATCTTCTAATGCTGTTACAAATTTAATGACTGGTGCATAATCTCCTGTAACAGAGAAAGTAATATTTTTTACATCTGGATTACCAGTTGTTCCACTACTCATAGTGTAAGTTAGGTTAACGCCTTCTGCTGTAGAATGTCTGCCTAAGTTTGTCCATAAAAATTCTAAGGTATATTCTTCTTCTTGGTTTGCCTCTTTTATTTCACCTTCTGTACTTACATTGGCTAAGTCATAATATTCTTGTTTGGCTATTAATAAAGAGTCTATACTTTTGTCTAACTCTCCTGTTGCTGTTTGATAATCTGTACTCATTAGTTTTTCTGTTTGTGCAATTTGCTCTGTTAAATTGTCATTTTCATTTGTAATTTGTTCTATACTTAAAATTTTAAAGGTTCCCATAGATATTCCTTTAAATATTGCAAAATATGCCATGATAACTAACAGTACAATTAAAACACTAATTAAAACCTTTTTCATGGTAATTCTCCTTCTATTACAATTCTAACTAAGTCTCCTGATTTTTCTCCTGTTGATGATGTAACACTTTCTGGTGCTAAAATACCTTGTGTTTTTACAATGGCTTTAAAGTAACCTAATTGTTCATATTTTTGTGATTGTGCATGAATAATAATGTGTCTTCCTGTTGTATTTTCAATAGAAGTAAGTTGTACACCTTGTGGCATAGCTGACATAAGTTGTGTTAATAGTGCTGGTATTACTTTTTTATTTTTGTTATCATCTTGTACTTGTGCTCTAATATTTTTTAAGTTATCTGTTAGTTGAATATACTCATTTGTTTTTGTGTTAATAGTACTAACATCTCGCCTTACTGTTTCTATTTGTGTTAAAGTGTGTTGTTTTACATCTGCTACTTCTAGGTTCTTTTTATTAATGGCATCAGTTAAAAATAGGGAAAAACCTGAGTAAATAATGGTTAAAACTAAAATACCACCTGCTGTACGAAGTAGCCATTTTTCAGTACTATCTAATGCGCCTTTTAGGCTAAAGTTAAAAGACATTTTACTTTTAGCACCTTTGGCACCTTTTTTATCTTTGCTTCCTCCTGCTGCTGCAAAAATATTATTTAAATCATCTTTCCAAGTTCTTTTTTTAAAGTTCATGTCTTTTAGACCATATTCTAAGCCTTGTAGTGCTAAAGCCATTGCTGAGTTTACTTCAATATAGTCTTTCATATTTATTTTAACAGCATCTTTAATGAAAAATGGTTTTAATATTTCACATTTTTCTGTTTTAAAAAATTCTTGGAAGTAAAGGTCAATGTTGTTAACAACTGATAAAGTACCTGTTAAATAAATTCTATCAATTTTTACAGTACTATTTAACAAGCTTTCTTGTACCTTGCTTGCAATTTTATATAAGGTAGGCATAATATCATCTAAGTATATATTTTCCTCATCTTGTAATTCTTTACCTTCCATTGTATAAATCGTACTATTTTTACAAATTTCATATGCTTTTGAATAAGAGTTTTCTTTTGCACTAATACTACCTAGTACTGTGCTTGCACCCTCTTCCATTTTTTCTACTGCGTAAATTTTTTGTTCTACAATAGTAGTTAGGGTTGTTTGCTCTTCTAAGTTGATAATAAGAACATTCTCTTTTGGTTTTAAGTTTGCAATATTAGAAATAGCAATTCCCATTGGTGCTACTGTAGACACATTATATTCAGCATAAGATTGTAGACTTGTATTAAGTGCATTTTTTCCAGTAGCTACGTGAATTACTTTTATTTTTTCTTTGTCATCTAGGCTGTTAACAAGTGCATATCTGGTTTCTACGGCATTACGATTAATGCCTTTTTCTGCACAGTATGCTTCATATTCTGTTCCAATGGCTTTTCTTAAGTCGTTTTTACTTAATAAAGTAAACATATAGAAGTATTGGTATACTTCTTCTGATAAATTGATACTAATTGGAACTTTGAAACTATAAGTATCTGATATAACTTGTTTTATTGCATCTCCTAATTTGTCATAAAACTTAATTCCAAATGACTCTACTGTCAAGTTTTCACGTTCTTTTGACACTTTTGCATACTTAATAATATTTGGTTCTACATATATTCCTAAACAGCTAGCCATCTTTTTTCTCCTTCGTTAAAAAATAAATTTTTCACTATTTATCATTTACAAAATGCAACAAAACATACTTGAATTTTTTGTGCGTTTTTACATTTTTTGACCATTTTTATATTTTTATGTATTTATTTTATCTTTTTTCGTTTAAAAGTCAATAGTAGTTATATATATTTAATACAAATGTAATATTATTGTAACATATTTGTAATATTTTCTTAAACTATTTTATAAACATAAAAGCAATAATTACAATACCTAAAATGACGCGATAAATGGCAAAAGCTTTAAAACTTCCTTTTTGCAAATATTTTAATAAAAATTTGATAACTAAAATACCTACTAAAAAGCTCGCTAAAATACCAATAAAAAATGGCACACTAAATACAAAATCTTTTGCTTTAAAAACAGTAGCTGCTAGTACAATTGGCGCTGATAGCATAAAAGAATAACGTGCTGCTGCCTCTCTTTTTACTTTCATTATTCTTGCTGTAGTCATAGTAATACCAGAACGTGAAACACCTGGAATAAAGGCTAAAGCTTGTGACAGTCCAATCAAAAAGGTTTGTTTTAAAGTCATATTTTCATAATCTGTAATTGATTTTGATTTTTTATCTACTATATATAAAACAATTCCCATTACAATTAGGCTAATAGCTATAATAATTGGTTTGGTCAAAGTATCTTC
>CANSJB010000041.1 GCA_947647115.1 uncultured Clostridium sp.
CTAATAAAATACTATGGCAAAAACCATTAGAAATGAATATGATAAAAAGCTAACTTATGAAAATTGAACAAAAGCACATAACTTAAGTAAAAAAGGCAAAGAATATAGAAAAGAAGTAATACGATTTAACCTAAAACAAGAAGAATATATTATGTGGATATATGAAAAACTAAAAAATTTAAAAAACTATTGACAAGTAGATGAAAAGAGTATATAATATCAAATACAGTTCCCAATGAGGAACAAATACGTATGAAAGGAGCAAGGATATGACAAGGCTAATAATGCTACAGTCTATGCAGAAGGTGGTAATTGTTAGCAAGGTGATACCAAAGCATCTGGAAAGTACAAAGTCGTATGTTCCGCGGTGCGTTCCGGTATTGACCTATCAGTCATATGCAGACACAGGCGGTTAGATAAACGCTTGGTAGTCTAGCATGTGCAGAGGCAATGTTTGGCTAGCGCAAACTCTAGCACAAGTAGACGAAAGGGGCCCAAAGACAGAACAGAACAGTTACATTGAAATATTCTCCTATTTCTAATCCAAAATATTGCCCTCCTATCACATGAGAAGCTCTCTCTGCCCGGCCAGATATCTGGCCGGGCGATTTATTGTAAATTGTTATAAAAACCAGTTGCACAAAAAAATGAATCATGCTATAATGAAATAAATGAAGAACAAAGGAGTAGACAAATGGAATTTGTAACAATTATCTATTTGCTAATTTTTATCATTTTTGTTTTAGTAGCAGTTGCTGTTTTGCAAATTAGAATGGCAGGTATTAAAATAAAAGATTTTGTAGGTTTTATTCAAGCAAATGAAATGTTAGAGAAGTTATATAAATTTTCCAAAAGATATAATGTCATGAGCCCACAAGAGCAAGTTATTTTTTTGGCAGAAGCAGAAAAAGTTTTTGCAGCTTATGATAAAATACCTTCTATGGTATGGGAAGAGGAATATCGTAAATATTCAGAAGTATTACAAGCATATCAAAATATTAGAGTAACAAGGTGGAGTCAAGATCAATCACAAAAATAATAAGATAATCAATATAAAGAAATTGTTTTCATAAAAACAAGGTCTTTATTTTTTTCGCATAATTTTTGTAAAAAGAATGTATACTAAAATTACAGGAAAAAAATAAGAAATACTACATATAATAATAAGAGAAAATAAAAGAAAAAAGAGGAAAAGTTTATGAAAGTTAGATATTTTGATCATGCAGCTACCACGCCAGTAAGTAGCACTGTTTTACAAGAGATGTTACCTTATTTTCAAATGCAATATGGCAATGCTTCTTCTATGTATAGTATAGGTAGACAGGCAAAAAAAGCAATAGAGCAAGCAAGAAAAAGGGTAGCTACTGCAATTAGGGCAAACCCAAAGGAAATTTATTTTACTTCTTGTGGAAGCGAAAGTGATAATTTAGCCATTAAAGGGATAGCTTATGCCAATAAGCAAAAAGGAAATCATATTATTACTAGCAAAATTGAACACCCAGCAGTGCTTCACACTTGCAAAAGACTAGAATCACAAGGTTTTAAGGTTACTTATTTAAATGTAGATGAAAAAGGCTTTGTGGATTTAGAGCAACTAGTAAATTCTATTTGCCCTAGTACTATTTTAATTACAATAATGTTTGCTAATAATGAAATAGGGACTGTACAGCCAATCGAACAGATAGGAAAAATTGCACATGAAAATGGTATTATTTTTCATACAGATAGTGTGCAAGCAATAGGTAATGTAAAAATAGATGTAAATCAATATCATATAGATAGTTTATCTATGTCAGGGCACAAATTTTATGCGCCAAAAGGGATAGGAGCTTTATATGTAAAAGATGGTATTGCCTTTGAAAAAATACAAGATGGAGGACATCAAGAAAAAGATAAAAGGGCAGGAACAGAAAATGTAGCAGAAATTGTAGGCTTAGGAAAAGCAATAGAGGAGATTTACCAACAATATGATATTTATAATGAAAAACTAAAAAGTTTAAGAGATAGTTTTATTGAAAAGATACAAGAGAATATAAAAGGAGCAAAATTAAATGGAGATAGACAAAAAAGGCTTCCAGGCAACAGTAATTTTTCATTTGAAGGAATCGATGCACAAGAATTATTGCTATTGTTAGATGAAAAGGGAATTTGTGCTTCAGCAGGTTCTGCTTGTAGTACAGGTAACCCTGTTCCATCACATGTATTAACAGCAATTGGTTTGCCATCAAAATTAGCACAAGGAACTTTAAGAGTTACTTTTGGAAAGGATAATACGAAAGAAGATGTTGATTTTTTATTAGAAAGTTTACAAGAAATAATACCAAAACTTCAAAAAAATTAAAAAAAATAGAAAAAGCACTAGTTTTTGCTAGTGCTTTTTGGTATAATATTTTAAACCTATAAGTAAAGATTAAAGTGTTATGACTTAACGATTCTTTTCATCTGGAATATATTCTAGTAAGTCGGAAATTTCACAGTGAAAAGCGCTACAAATATTATTTAATTGATTAATATCTACTCGTTTGGTTTCTTCATAGTACATCTTAGAAATTGTAGCAGGTCTTATATGCGTAATCTCTGCTAATGCTTTCTGAGTCATCTTATGTTTACCAAGTAAATCAGATAATTTTATTTTAATCATGTAATCCAACCTTTCTATGATGAGTTTTTTGATGAATTTTGTCGTATTTTGTCTTCTACTTGTATTTTACCACGAGATGTATTAAAATTACATATCAGAGGCTCAAACATAACGACAAAAGTAATTAAAAATCATATAAAGGTAAAATTTCTGAGAAAGAGGTGTGTAAATGATATTTAAGAAAAAATATACACAAGACAGACAAGAGCCAAAACGTGAATGGAAGGAGAAAAACAAAAGATATTTATATCAGTTGCAAAAATTTTTAGATGCAGCAGATAGTATAGAAAAAG
Source organism: uncultured Clostridium sp. (assembly GCA_947647115.1). Lineage (GTDB taxonomy): Bacteria > Bacillota > Clostridia > TANB77 > CAG-508 > CAG-273. Next base: position 2,935 of record CANSJB010000041.1, read on the forward strand.
ATGACTTAAGAAGAAATGTCATTGCACAAATGTTAAAATGTGATTTGATTTTAACAGAACTTGCAGAAAAAGAAATAAGAAAATATACAAAAGAAAACGAATAAAAAACCTAAAAAATATACATACTAATCAAAAAGAGGTTTGAGCTATGTGGAAAAAGATGTTAGTAGGTTTTGTAGCAGGAATAATTAGTGGTTTTTTTACAGCAGGTGGTGGACTTATTTTAGTGCCATTATTTCTATATACATTAAAAATGGAGCCAAAACAAGCAAGAGCAACTTCTATTTTTTGTATTTTACCAATGGTAATAATAACAGCCTTTTTTTATGGAAAGAGTGAGCTGATTCATTGGGAAAAAGGTATATTATGTGCCATTGGTGGTATTTTAGGAGGCCTTATAGGGGCGAAACTTTTAAATAAAATACCAGAAAAATATTTAAAACTAAGTTTTGCTGGATTTTTAATTTATGCAGGCGTTAATATGTTAATATAGGAAAGTGAAAAAATGCTTGAAATACTAATAGGTTTAGTTTCTGGAATAATTAGTCGGAATGGGAATGGGAGGAGGAACAATATTAATTCTTCTTCTTTCTATTTTTGCCCACTTAGACCAACATATAGCACAAGCTACGAATTTGGTATTTTTTATTCCAACAGCGATTGCTTCTATTATAGTGAATTTAAAAAACAAAAATATTTTATGGAAAGAGGCAATACCTATTGTTATTACAGGCTTAATAGGAGCAGCTATTAGTAGTAATATCAGCAGTAAAATGAATGTAGGAGTACTTAGAAAACTATTTGGAGTTTTTCTATTATGCATAGCTATTTATGAAATATATTCTTGGTACAAAATGTATATAAAAGAAAATTTAAGACATAATAACAATAGATGAAAATAAATAAAGGAGGCTATAAAAATGAAATTTGTAAAAGGAATGTTATTAGGCGGAATTGTTACTGCAGGAATTGCAATGGCATGTGCAGAAAGTATGGGACAAAACAAAAAAAGGATGATAAGAAAAGGAAAACAATTTGCAAAAAAAATGGGTATTTTCTAAAATTAATTTGAATATATCAAATAAAAAAAGATTTTATGAGAAGCTTAAAGAGCTTCCCATAAAGTCTTTTTTTAAAGTGAAATACTAATTATTTGCAAGGTTTGTCACATGGTTTGATTTCACATGGAGGACAATCAATTTCAACGCCTTTTAAGCATTTACCTTCATGTTTTGTAGTAGTACAAACTTTACAATGTTTTACTTTATCAACCCATATTTCAATTTCATATAAACGGTTAGCACATAAAGGTCCAAAAACAAATTCTCCGTTTTTATCAGTAAAAGTATGAGAAACTGGTCTTCTTTCCTCTTTGCCACATTCACAAACAACTTCAATTAGTTTTACAACTGCGTCACAAACTGGGTCTTGGTAGCAATCTTTTACAATACCATAAATAACAGTTCTGTTATCTTCTGGTAGTGTAATATCTAAATCAAATTGTTTTCCAGTAGCCATAACACCATCTACATTTAAAACTGGGCATACACATTTTTCATATTCCATATTAATTTTCATTCCTTTCTTTTTGTGATTCTTCTATATTCTATGTAAAAAACGACAAAATGTGACTTATTATAAAAAAATAAAAAAAGTATGGTAAAATAAAAAATAGTAGAGTATAATGATAAAAAACGAAAAAGAGGAAAGAAAATGGATAACAGACCAATTGGAGTATTTGATTCAGGTGTGGGAGGAATGACAGTTTTAAAAGAACTAAAAAAACAAATGCCAGAAGAAAGCTTTGTATATTTAGGTGATACCAAAAGATTTCCCTATGGCAGTAAATCAAAACAAACCATTATAGAACTTACCAAAGGAGCAATAGAATTTTTAATAAAGCAAAATGTAAAACTGATTGTAATTGCCTGTGGGACAGCTACAAGTCAAGCATTAGAAGAAGTTGCTAAAAGTTATGACATACCAATTATTGGTGTATTAGAACCTACAGCAAATTACTTAGCACAAATGAAAAAAAGCAAAATAGCTGTGATAGCAACAGCTGGTACGATTAGAAGCAAAGCATGGGCTAACATTATTTTAAGAAAATTGCCACAAGCAAATGTGCAAAGTATAGCATGCCCATTATTAGCTCCTATGGTAGAAGAAGGCTGGTATGATAATCTAATAGCAAAACTTACTGTAAAAGAATATTTAAAAAACATGCAACCTGTAGAAGCTATTGTTTTAGGTTGTACACATTACCCATTATTAGAAAAGGTAATTCGAGCAGAAGTAGGAGAAAAAGTAGAAATTATTAATATAGGAGAACATCTAGCAAAGCAAATCAAACAGCTATTACATAATAAAAATTTACTAGCACAAGAACAAACGAAGAGTCAAAAAATTTACTTAACAGAAACACAATGCAAATTTAATACAGTGGCAAGTAAGTTATTAGGAGAAAAAATTGAAGCAGAGCTGGTAAAAGAAGAAACAGAATTAAAGATATGAAAAAATCGTATGTCGAATTTTGACATACGATTTTTCTTGCATTTTAGCCAAAAATGTGCTTAAATAAATTTATTGCAAATTAGCAATAGATTTAGAAATTATTTTTTTAGTCGAATTTATTTAAAATCATAGTTATTAGTACATCTAAACAAGTTGTAATCTAAAATAAGCTCCCATAAATGAGTTTTATAAAATAAAAAAAAGAGGAGGTGAAAGAGCACCTTAAATTTATTGTGAAATGCAATAAAATAAATAAAAAGAAAGGAAGACAAAATGAATAAAACTTTTAAAATGAGCAAAAAGTTTATAGGCATATTATTAGTTATGCTGCTATTTATAAACAGTTTTGCAAACTTATCAAGAGCCTATATCATACAAGTAGGAGATAAAACAAGGTTATATAAAGATAAAATACTACCAGGTTTTATAGAATATAAAACAAATGGAGCTATTAAATTAGTAGCAAGAGTATATTATGAAGATGCACAAACAGGCAAAAGATTGCATGCCTTTTGTTTGCAGCCTAATAAAGAAGGTATTGGCACAGGTGCTGGAGATAGCTACGAAACTAGCATTACTAAAAAAGTAAGTGATCCACAAATATGGAGAGCACTTTATCAAGGCTATTTAGGTAAAAATTGGAGGCAAACAACCGTTGAAAATGATGATGATTGGTATTATGTTACAAAACTTGTTATGCATTGTTTAGCAGAAAATATAGCTCCTAAAGTAAAATATCAGATAACCAGTAGAATAACTGCCTCAGATGCAGAAGAGGGATATACCTTAGCCGAATTACAAACAAGAGGTGCCAAAATTTTAGAAGAGGCGCAAAAACTCTATCAGTATGCTATTAGTGGGACACAAGATTATAGAGAAGCCAAAGTTACACTAGAAAAAAGTGGAACAGCACAGCCAGTAGGAAATGATATAGTGCAAAATATAGCAGTAATATCAAATAAAGAATTAGAAAGCTATGAAGTTGAACTAACAGATTTCCCAAGTGGTACACGTTATGCAAAAGATGAAAATATAATAAAATTAGAAATTCCAAAAGAAAAGCTAACCAAAGAAATTACAGGTAATATAAAAATAAAAAATGCAAAAGTAAAAACATGTCCAGCTTTTTATGCTAAAAGTAATAACTCAAATTATCAAGATTATGCTGTAGTATTAGAGCCATACGAAATAGCAGCAGAAGAAAACCTGTCTATTACAATAGAAGCACCACAAAATTGTGCCATAGAAATATTAAAAATAGATGAACAAACCAAACAGCCAATATCAGGGGTAGAGTTTGAAATTATAAAAGAACAAAAAGTGATTCAAACTGTTACAACGAACCAACAAGGAAAAGCTTATATTACCAATTTAATACCAGGAACTTATATTGTAAAAGAAACAAAAACAAATGAAAATTACCTTTTGCCAGAAAATAGGCAAAAAGAAGTAATACTAGAGTATGGAAAAACAGCACAAGTTATAATCAAAAACGAAAAAATAAAAGGTCAAATTAAAATTATCAAAACAAGTAGTGATGATAATAGTATTAATGGAAAAAAGGCAGGTTCACCAATCGAAAATGTTAAATTTGAAATTTATGATACTAACCAAAACAAAATAGATGAAATAACAACCAATAAGGATGGAATTGCCATTAGTAAAAAACTAGATAAAGGAACTTATACGATAAAAGAAATAGAAACAGACAAATACTACTTTTTAAATGAAAACTTATTGAAAGCAAATATTTTAACAAATGGGCAAATAGTGACATTAGAAGTAACCAATCCATCTAAAAAGCCACAAGTAGACATCGAAAAAACTGGACCTGCTAGTATAAAGCCAGGAAAGCCCATACGCTATGACTTCAAAATAAAAAATACAGGAAATGTAGTTTTAGATAATTTTACATGGTTTGACAATCTGCCAGCAAATGAAATAAAAATATTAAGACTTATTACAGGAACTTATAACCAAAATATAGAGTATCATATTTCTTATAAAACTAATAAAAATGATTACAAAATATTAGCAAAAAATCTAAATACCAAAACAAACCATTATATTGATTTTTCTAATTTAAAATTAGAAGAACAAGAAGTAATTACTGAGTTTAAAGTAGAATTTGGTACAGTAGGAGTAGGGTTTGAATCTGTTATTCATCCTTACATAGAAGCAAAAGTAATACATAACCTAGGCAATCAAGAGGAATTTATAAATAAAACTAGTTTACAAGCCAATCATAAAGGTTATCAAGTAGGTGCTCAAGATACTCATAAAACAACCGTAAAAAAACTGCCTAAAACAGGGTTTTAAAGCTAAAAATCATCTTATTCAAAATAAGATGATTTTCTTTTAAACTGAAAATTAGCATAAACATAAAAAAGAAGCATATAGTGTAAAAAGAAATTTTAGGAGGAAATTACATGTTTATTGTTTTTAACAAACAAAAAATATATTCCTATTTAATAGCATTTGGAACGGTATTTAGCCTATTTGTAATTGCATTTGTAATGACAACCAATGGACAAAATACAATATTAACATCTAGTAATGGGAAAGAACTGCCAATTTATTCTGTAGATACAAAAGAAAAAAAGATTGCATTAACAATGAATTGTGCATGGAGCGCCGAAGATGTAGATAAAATATTAGAAACTTTAAAACAAAACAATGTAAAGATTACATTTTTTGTAGTGGGAGATTGGGCTACAAAATATCCAGAGGCAGTACAAAAAATAGCAAAAGAAGGGCATGAAATAGGCAACCATTCTAATACACATCCACATGTTAATAATTTAAGTAGTAGTGAAAATATAAAGCAAATACAAGATTGCTCAGACAAAATAAAGCAAATAACCAATAGCCAAACTATTTTGTATCGTGCTCCATATGGAGAATACAATAATACAGTAATAAGAGCTGCTAAATCAGCAAGTCATGTGTCCATACAGTGGAATTTAGATACATTAGACTATACTGGACTTACTGGAAATGAAATGTGGGAAAGATTAGATGGCAAATTAAAAGAAGGTTCTATTATTTTAACACATAATGGAACAAAACATACAGCAGATAGTCTAGATATGTTAATTAAAAATATAACAAAACAAGGATATAAAATAGTAACCGTTTCAGAGTTAATTTATAAAGAAGGTTATATAATAGATAGTAATGGAACACAAAAACTTCAATAAATTTCCATTTTTATGAATAAACTTTTTTTATGGTGGTATAATAAAGCTATACCAAAAAAGGAGTTTAATCAAATGTCTTTGATAGGAATTCTTACCCAAAAAAGTTATGAAAATTATTTAAAGCAAAGCTTAAAAAAATGGATACCAGAAGAGCAAATATTTTTTTTAAAAGAAGATAGTATTCAAAACCTAAGAAATATAAAATTTGAAACAATATTAATAGGCAAAAAGGTAGAAAAAAATGAAGAGCAAATAAATAATTTAACCAAAAAAGCAGAATATCTTATTTTTAATACTGATATTATAGAAAACTTAAAATTGTTAGATAATTTAAAGGTAAAACTAATTACCTATGGGTTTGGTTCAAAAGCAACAGTGACAGCATCTAGTGTAGAAGATGGTAAAATGATGGTATGTTTGCAAAGAACATTGCAAAATGTAGCAAACAAATCAATAGAACCACAAGAATTACAAATAACATTAAAACAAGATGATACTATGTTAGAAAGCAGCAGCTATTTGGCAATGGAAGCAGTAAGCTTAAAATTGTTATATGGAATATAAAAAATAGGGAACTTGCTATACAAAATGGTAAAAATTTCAAAAATAAATGAAAAATTTAACATTTTATGTAGACAAACCCAAAAAAACATAGTATAATATAACATATGGGCTAGTAAATAGTCTAAAATATACATATTATGAATAAACTAAAATAAGAAACAAAAGGTAGGGAGGAAATTAAATTGAATACGAATTATGATGATAATAACCATTTAACATTGGTTGGAAAGGTAACAAGTGAAAAAAGATTTAGTCACGAAATTTATGGAGAAAAGTTCTACATATTTGACTTAAGTGTACCACGTTTGAGTGGAAATGCAGATATGATTCCAGTGACCATTTCAGAAAGGCTATTAACCATTAAAGATTTGAGCATAGGAGATAACTTAAAAATAGATGGTCAATTTAGGTCATATAATAGTTATGACCATGAAAAAAACAAACTAATTTTAACTGTATTTGCCAAAGATATTGAATTTTTTGAAGAGCAAGACGAAGAAATTGAAATTAGAAAAGACCAAGTTTCAAATGAGGTTATTTTAGATGGTTTTATTTGTAAAAAACCAATCTATCGTAAGACACCATTTGGAAGGGAAATTTCAGATATTTTACTTGCTGTAAATAGAGCATATAACAAATCTGACTATATTCCATGTATTGCATGGGGTAGAAATGCTAGATTTTGTGAAAATGTGCCAGTTGGAACTGAAGTAAGAATTATTGGTAGGGTGCAATCAAGAGAATACGAAAAGAAATACGAAGATGGTACAGTAGAGAAGAAAATAGCATATGAGGTATCTGTATCTAGTTTAGAGGTTGCAAACCAAGACGGAAATGATGAAAATAACATAGAAAATAATATAGAAGAAAATAAAGAAGCCATTTAAAAGCTTCTTTATTTTTGCTAATTTTCCTCTAACTTTTTATCATTGTGAGAATCTTTATTTTTTTTATGACAAACAGTATCTTTTACTTCTGGTACAACAACTGCTCTACTATCTTTCTTTTTAGGCTTTTGAACTTCTAAGTGTTCATAAACAGGGGAAATATTAAGATTTCCATCACCAGGAATTACCTCTATTTTTTTTTGGTCTTTTTCGTCCATATCAACCCCAACTCCTATTCTCAATAAATTTAAATTCATCTTACCATAAGAAAAATAGAATGTCAAATAATAAAATTGCTTTGTTTTATCATGAAATATTATTGACACAAAGCCCAATACGTGGGATAATATACAAAGAAAAAATAGGAGAAAAGGAAATAAAAACATGGAAATAGATAAAGCAAAAGGTATTATAGAGGCTATTCTTTTTGCAGTAGGTAGAGAAGTAAAAATCAATGAGTTAATGTCTGCACTAGAATTAAGTTCTAATCAAATTATTACCATCATAGAAAACTTGAAAGCAGATTATGCACAAAAAAATAGAGGACTTCAAATTGTAAATATAGGGGAAGCTTACCAGTTATGCACTAAGCAAGAATATTATGA
>CANSJB010000042.1 GCA_947647115.1 uncultured Clostridium sp.
CTGCACATACCGCTCCTCCACCCCTTAGAAAGGATTTAAACATATCTGGGGTCATATCTTAAACTTCACCTGCTTTCTACTTGTTTGTTATTTTTCATTTGTACTTTTACTTTTTTCTTTTGTGTTGTTATTTCATTTGTAACTATTTTTTATGCTTGTACTGCATTTTTTGGTTTTCTACCTCTTTTTTTAGGTTCTGCATTTGCTTGTACAGTTGGTGTTTCTTCTTTTTCATCTCTTTCAGAGGTTACTTTAATACCCCAATTTCTTTGTAAGAAATCATCAAAACCAGCCACATCGCTATCATCCATGTTATTTCTCATTTCTTTAATGTTATGCTCTGAAATAGGGTTTGTTAATATATAAGTACCATCATGATACTCTAGGACATTTCTGTGTTTAAATAATTCTCTGTTTGTACTTTTGGTAAAAAATACAGTGGCATTATCTATAAACTTGTCCATTTTTCCTTCTAGTGTTTTTTCTTTTCTGTGGTCAAAGGTATATTCGTTTTTATCTTCTACTGGTATACATTCTGTAACTCTTTCTATGTATCTTCTTCCTCTAAAGTCTTTTACTAAGTGAATATCAAAGTTTAATACTTGTACAACTTGCTCTTCTGCTGTTTTTTCGTCTTTAAATACTCCTGCTCTTAACATAGAGTTACGAAGTGCTGTAACTAAGTCTGGAAAAGTTTTAGCATGGTGAGTAAATAAAGTAAATTTAGAAGCAACCTGTGCAGATTGAATCATCCAAGAAGCAACTGGGTCAGTTGCAACCTCACCAATGATGTTAACAGAACCGTCAGTTTTCTTTTGAACGTCCAAACAGTCTTGTCCGTGATACTGTTTCTGTTTCTCTCATAGATAGGATGTTTCTTGTTGGATATATTTTTCTTAAGTGAAGCTCGAAGGCAGTTTCTGTAATACGAAGGTTCATGGTTTCGTATATATTTTCAATCATTGCCATAAGCATTGTGGTTTTTCCGACAACCTTGCTCACCTGTAAGTGATATAATTCTAGCACCTTTTACTAAGTATTTTAAAAGGTCAATGGCTTCATCTTTGCCAGGAAAACGTATAATTTGCTCTAAGCTTGCACGTTGTACGTCAAACTTTCTTACGAAAAATGCCCATGTTTCAGACATACTTGGTCTTACAACAACTACACGAGAACCATCTTTCATTTCATTAATTTTAAAACCATTGGTGTCTGATAATTGACCTGGGTTATTATATTTATAAATATTTTGACAAACTCTTTTAAGTTCTGCTTCTGTTCCAAATGATAAAAATTCTAGACGAATAGATTTACCATGAAACATAATCCAAATACTGTCACAAGCACGTGGCACTTTATGTTCTACAATTTGGTCTAAATAGTCACCATCTGTTTGTGCTACTTGGCTTAAAAATGATTCTGGAAGACCTGATACACCACCTGAAATACCATCGATATTCATATCTCTAATTTCATCAATACTACTATATCCTTTGTAGTGTTGATAAATTCTTTGTACTACTACATTTAGTTTATCTGTAAAGGTAAGTGCAAAATTTTCTTCATCATATATTTTATTAATTTCTTCTGAAGTAATTACATAACAAGGCTTTGCTTCTCCTGCTACATATTTTAAGTCATCCAAGCTATATTTTTTTATAATTTCTGCCATTGCTTCATAGCCAAATTCATTTTTATACATATATAAAATAATATCAAATTTATCTTGTGCTGTTAAAAGTGATGGAACGTCAAATGAAATTGCCTTTGATACATTCGTTTCATCTACTCCATATTCACGATAAAGAAGGTCATAAATTAATTCTTTTACATATTTTTTATCGTTAACATCACCATATGTACAACCTTTTAGGGCTTTTTTTAGTTCATATTTCTTTTGTTTTCTTCTTTTTAATTCCTCTTCTGAAAGGCCAATATCATATAAATTGATTTTGGTAATTTCATCTAATCTTTTTTTAACAAAAGCAGTCATTAGTTCTAATGTATAGGTTTTGTCATCTACTGCTATTTCTTGTTCTACTTTTTCGTTTTGTTTTTTCTTAACAAACTTTAAGATTAGAAAAGCGGCTACTAAAAGTACAATTACAATTAAAAGTAAGTTAACCATCTTTTTTCTCCTTTCTGTAAGGCTAAATTTTCATTTGTAATTCTTGTAGTTTAAATAAAATGCTATTAACAATTGCTTTAATTTCTCTTGTAAAAACACGATTTCTGTCTGTTTCATCTGTAATTGTTTTTGTTTTTAAAAAATAGTCTATAATCGTTCCTTCTGAACATGCTTCGAAAAATAGTGTGTTATATGGTACAACTGCAAGTAGTTTCTTTTCTCTTAAATATCTTGAAATATTTTTATTGTTATATTTAGAAAATTGATCATATCTACCGAATTGCAAGCATGACATTTTTTCTTTGATAAAATTCATTTGCCTCTCGTAATTCCATAAAGTCATTAATTGTTTTTAATCTTTGTGTTAAATTCATAACAATCACATCTGACATTTGTAAAATAGAAGCAACTTCCTTTTTTGGCATTCTTTTACTTAGGTCTACCAATATTAAATCATAATATCTGTTAGCAGATGATAAAATATTAGTATAATATTGTGTAGTTTCTGCATATTCTTCATAGTTTTTAGTAACTGGTGATAGTAAAACATCTAGTCTATCTCTTAGTACTATTCTAGAATAATTTTTAACTACTTCATTACTAGTCCTATTACTGTTTAATACTTTTATTAAGCCTTCAATTCCTGAATCTAAGCCAACATTTTTACTACTATCTTTTTCTAATGCTCCTGTTTGCCTAATTTTGCTATATTCCCAAAAGCAGTTTTCCAAACTTAAATCATTAAAATTAGTAGATACAACTAATATTTTATAGTTATGTTCGATTGCCATATAAGTTGCAACTGCAGCAAGTGATAAAGTTTGTCCTGTTTCTTTTACTTCATTACTACAAAATGTTATAATTGCCATTATTTAAACTCCTTTTTCTAATTGTTTAAATGCTTTTCTTAAGTTTGCACTTTCTCTTTGTTCTCCTATAATTTCATCTGCAATATAATATAAGCTTTCTTTATACAATGTAGTTAATTTTTTTAGCTTTACTTTTGACATCCTTTGATTTTCCATAATAATTGTTTGGTCCCCTTGTTCAAATGGAAAATATATTTTTTCTTCATTCCATACAGCTTTAGCGCCAATGGAAATAAAGTTTAAATACTCATCTTCTTCTTTGGTAATGTTTTTTGAAAATAGTACTTTAGTAAGTGGCATTGGCTCGTTAATACCAGCTAATATTTCTAAACCTTTTTTTAAAGAATATACACTAAAGTTTGTAACAAAATAGTTAATAGCTGCATTTTTTAGTTCAAAGTTTTCTAGTCCCTCTGCAGAGTCTGTATCTACAAAAATGTAGTCATAGTCAAAAGTTGCATGTTCTGGCATTCCAATGTATGCTTTAATAGCACTATAATTGTAAAAACCTACTGCAAAATCTATTTCTTCAAAGCTAGTCACATATGCTTTAGCTGGAGATATGTTAGGAATGACATACCTTATTTTTTGTAAAATAGTATTGTCAATAACTAACACTCTTTTTCCCATTGCTGCTAAAATTTTAGAAATATATAATATTAAATCTGTTTTATCATAAGCTCCTATAAAACCTACTGTTTTCATGAACCAATATCCTTTCTTTTTCTTTCTTGCCTTTAATACTATGCTTTTATTCTAGCCACCTAAAGCTTCTAAGTATTTTTGTCTTTCTTCTTGTGTATTTTTAATTTCATCTTCTACTTTATCAATTACATTATCAATAGCATCTTCTGCATTTTGATTTAAACTACTATTTACAGGGTTTCTAACTGCATTTTTAATACTTGCATTATTATTTCTTTGGAAGATTGCATTTTTAGCTTCTAGCACACAGTTAGGGTCTTGGTTAATTAAGTTTAAGGTATCATCATCTGGTAAATAGGTTGGTATTGCTGCTGTTTGTAGTCCTGGTTCAATATACTCTGCTGCATATAGGATAGAACCTGGCATTTTATAGCTTTCTACAATCGCACAACTTAAGGTTAAAATTTCAGTTTCTGATAAGTTCATCCAAATAGTATTTACAGAATCAATACCGTCTACTGTAGGTATTTCTATTTGTTTATGTGATGTTACAATATAGTCTTTACCACTTGGTAATTTCAAACGAATATCAATATACTTGTCAGTTTGTAATTGAGATGGTAATACAATCATGTTGTATTCTACTTTTCTAACATCTGCTGCTAGTGCTGCTTCTTCTGCAATCATATCTGTAGTAATAATTGTTCCTTTTTTTAAATCTATTTTAGAGATGATATTTACTTTTTTAATTAAGTTACCATCTTCGTCTGTGATATCACTTTTTTCAGTTAATGCCGCAAGTGTTAATGCATTTGCAGGAATTGTAGTTGAATCTAATTCTTTTAAAGTTAATTTATCTGTAGATACTGTATCTCCTGAATTTATATCTTGTGCCAATACATATGCCTTTTTAAGGTGTGATTGTGCCTCCTTTTGTTCATTGGTTAATTTGGTTAGTTGTACTACCAAAAGGGCAATAATAATTCCCGTAATTAATAATGTTACTAACATTCCTAAAAGAAATGAGTTTTGTGCCTTTCTTTGCATTGGATTTTTTGCCATTGCCTAATTCCTCCTTATATTTTTACAAAATATCATCATTTATATCATTGTACAACATTTTTAATGTAAAAACAACAAATTTGATGCTTGTAATATAAATTTAATGAGTTTGTAATATTTTTGTAATATTTGTATTTTATTGTATAAAACTGGGGCAAAAAAAACTAAGAACTTACCTTTATTGATAAGCTCTTAGTTTTTATCTTTTATAACTCAAGTCCGTTTCCATTCATTAGTAGTCTGATGCTTCGAACCTTTAACAGGCACATGCCAAGTCGCATATTTGGATATGTAAATTATTTATATCTCCTATAAAGTCTTGTTATACTTTAATCTATAGTCTGTATCTTATAAAATCAAGGTAGCTCTTGACCCAAGAGTTTGAGCAGATCCTCCAGGAGGATTAATTGCTCTTCTACTAGAAACTGAATAGTCATTTCCTTTATCTCCATAATTTCCTCCGACGAACTCTACGATATTGAGTACCACTTGCCTCTATTGTCCATTCTGCAACATTTCCTGCCATATCATAAATATTCTTTACACTATAAACATCATTTGAACCTGTTGCAATTTTTGAACTTGTATCGTAATTTCCTTTATTACTACTATTAGTTACATAACTTGCCACTTCTAAATTTGTATCTTTGAAACTTAAAAACCATTTCATACAAGCATCCCATTGACATCCCCATATCAAGCCAGTTCTTCCTTGCACTATTTCCTTATTTTTTTGATACATTGCATACCATATTGCTTCTTGGTCAGCATTTGCTCCATCACTAATTCCACTAGTATTCATATTATTTTTTACTACTCTTGCTCTATTTAATTGATTTGTATAGTGTAAATTTCCTGTCTCATATCTGCCTATATAAAACCCTTTATATTTTATAATACTGTCTATCATATCTTTAAATTCATCTTCTAACTGTGTTTTAAATTCACCTGCATCTGCTATAATATTTCCTTGCTTATCTTTTATTCCTGCATTTATATAATTATTTTTCACTTCATCACCTAAATAGTTCTTACTACCACTTGTAAAAGAACTTACTACATCTGGCTCACGTTCACTTGTATTTGATGTCCAACTCATTTTCTTTGTAGTTGTATCTTCTTTCCAATTTAGTGCTGCTGGTGGATTTTTAGGTGCTGAACTTGTTCCGAAAATCATACAATTTACCTAGATATTTTCCATCTGTTGCTATTCCATACATCTGGCTTGGTTCTGATACTGGTACCCATACAAATTGATTATAATTTTCTTGCACATCTAAAAATGTATTTTTATTTACATCTGCTGTCCAATCTACTGTTTCTATTTGACTCTCTGGTATTTCATAGATTACTAAACCATCATCTATTGTTTTTTCTGTCGCTATTTCTGATACCACAAATCCTTTTGGTACTGGTATTTTTACTTTTTCTGTATCTCCTTCTTTTTGCAATACTTCTGCTACATCTACCTTTATTTTATCCCATCCTTCTGGATACAAATCCGTTTCCTCAGGTGGCATTGGCGTATCTCCGCCCCCCTATATTTCCTGTTGCATCTGGGTATTGTATTTCTATATCTTTTCCATCATTTATTGGTATTACTTTTATATCTATTCCAATTTCTGGTGTTATTACTGCACTTCCATCTTCCTTTTTCTCTACTTGTGTATTTTTTATAATTCCCTCTTTTTCCAACTCACTAATAAATTCATCTACGGTTACTGTTCCATGTTTTTCGGCAATTACTGAAAATCTTGCCGTATCAAATAAATCTTTATATTTCGCTATATTTTGTGCATTTCTAGCTTTATTTGCTTGGTTGATAACTCCATTTTCTCCAAATATTATTGTTAGTGTAATTCCTGCTAATATCAGCAAAACTACAATTGTAACCACTAAGGCTATTAGAGTAATACCTTGGTTTTGCTTACTGTCTTTTTCTATTTTTTGAGCATTTTTCTTTACTTTTTTATTTTGCATACTTCCTTTTAACTTCATTTACCTTTTCCTCCTCTGTACTTTTTACTATTTTTCCTTTTTGTATTATTTTTATATTCTTTATCTTACACTACTCAGCATCTTATTTCAATACTTTATTGTATATTTTTTTTGCAGTCGCACTTCTTTCTACTATTTCAAGTGACTTTTTACTTAAGTATTTTTATGTTTGCGCTTATTTTGCAATTATACAATTTACTGTTTACTTTCTACTTACTATTTTAACTTTTTTAATATAACTAGATTCATTATATCCTTTGCCTAGTTTTAGATTTTAGTTTTATTATTTATAGTAAATATATAATGAAAAAAGTACACTTATGAAGTGTACCTCAGACTGTTGACAAAGCATAAAAATAATCTTCCACTTTTAACAACCAATTTTTTTTTGTATTCCTAATCCATCTCCTGTGCAAGTCAATGTTTTAATTTTATTCTTTCCTATTTTTGCAGTAGTAGTTACTTTCAAAGATTTTACAAAATTTATCTTTTCTTCTTGTGGCTGTATTCTTTTTGGTGCTTCTATTTGTTTTACTTGCTCTTGTTTTATAAAAATGCTTTTTATCCATGCCATCATTTTTTTTATCAAGTTCATCTTTCTTCCCCTTCCCTTGCTGATACTCTTCCAGAAGTTTTCGATAAATCGATTGTTTCTTTTTGTTTTGTATTGCTTTCCCAAGGTCTTAAGCCTTGATGTTTTTGTAAATCAGTTTCATAACATTCAAATTGTTTTGTAAACTCTTCTTGCGAAAATGCTATAAATTGCCCTTTTTGCTTATCGGCTATATAAAAGCTTTTCCCTAATTGTGCTGAATCAAAATAAACAAATAATACTGGACTTTTTTCTTTATCTGCTTTGCTATAAACTCTATTTACTACACATTGATTTAAGTTTAAATTTTCATAATTTAATAAAACATCATGTAGCATTGTTATACTGGAATTTTGACATGTTGCAAATTCTGGGCAAGCTTGTGCTAATAGCAAAAATTGCTTTTCTATATTTTCTTTTGGATTACCTGCATAAAGTTCATTTATCTTTTTTGACTCTTCTATCAAACTTTTTATTGGAAAGCTTCCATCTTTATTTACGAGCCCAACACTTGCAAATAACTTTCTTAAGCTTTGTTCTTCTAAACTTAAAGTAGCATCTTGCAACTCTTCATCATTTTTATGGCAAGCCTGATCTTTTCCTTCTTCATCTATATCATTTTGCCTTGCCATCTCATAACTTATACAAAAGTTATTTGGCCTTGCTTTAAATCTGTGTTGTGTTAAATTCCAGGTTGGGTCTATTATGGTATTTCCCTTTACCATTTCCCCATTTGCAGCAGGAAGTTCCACATCTTTTACTTTTAAAAATGCATGTCGCCCACTACTTATAATTTCACTTTCTATTCCTACTCTCCCCAAAATATATTGCTCTACTTTTGCAATTCCATTACAAACACCATAACCTAAGCTTATAATTTTCCATAAAGCTCTGGTATCATCCTCACCATATACTTCTGTATCAAAGTCAGGACTATAACTTATTTTATTTCCTATTTCATTGTCAATTACTGCCATTTTTTGAGCTTGTGTATATTCTGGTTTTAATTTATCTATGACAGATGTTATCCATTCTTCTGCCTCTTTATACTCTCTACCAGTTGATAGATATTCTATATTTAAGATGCTAGCCACATGCAAATTAGGACAAATATCACAAAGCTGCATTAGCTGTTCTCTTTGCTCTTTGGTAAATTCTTCTGGATTTACTTTTATTAAGTTATCTAAGTATCGATAGTCTTCTAAGTTTCTTTCTAAATCCACTTCTATTCGTGTAGCATATTCTTCTTTTTCTATACTAAGTGCCGCTCGATATTCTTCTGGAATACTTGCTGCATCTATTTCTCGTTTTGCCTGTGCACTTAAAGTAGCTAATATTTCCTTTTTCTGTGCTTTTGTTAAATCAAGACCTTCTAAATTTGCCACAAAGTCTTTTTGTTCTTGAACCTCTAAATCTTGTATAATTTTGTAGGGATGAATTGCATTTTCTTTTAAAAAGTCTTGATGTTCTACAAAAAATGCACCCAAAGTTTTAGTATCTAATGATTTTAATATTTCTACTATATTCAATTTAGTAAGACTTGTATCTTCTAATACTATTTGTAATTTTCGATTAACACTAAAAGTTACAATAACTTCTATTTTTTCAAATTGTTCTAATGGATATTGGTCTAATAAATAAACTTTCGTTTCTTCACTTGCTAATGTTTTTATTATGTCACTAATTTGATGATTTTTTAGGTGCAGATAATTTGTAATAAAGTCTGTATCTAGCAACATTTGTGCTTTTATCTCATCACTCATCTGCTTTATTCTATCTACTATTTGATAGTTTTCCATTTCTTCTACTTGTCCTAGTAATTGCACAAATTCTTGTCTATTCATGGCTCCTCCTCTTTAGTATTTATGCTTCTTATTTTATTATCTTTATATTACCACAACTTTTTTTAAAACTCAACTATTGCAAAAATAATAATTTAATTAATATTTTTCTTTACTTGATATCAGGCATGAATATTTTGCAAAAACGACAAATAAAGAACTTACCTTTTATTTATGGGATAAGTTCTTTACTCTTACTTAATTCCTATTTTATTAATGTAGATCAAATTTCCATAAAAATAAGCCTTAGACTTATTTCTAAATCTAAAGCTATACTTTTTTAAATTCCATTATAAATCTATATAAATTATAGGCTGAAACCCAATCAATTACTATATTTTCTATTCTTATCATAAGAAACCAAATCCACTACAATTGTAACCACTAAGGCTATTAGGGTAATGCCTTCTAATTTTCATTGCTTTTCTAGCTCACGTTTTTTAGTTTGCAATAAATCAGTATTCCACGTTACAATATCAAAGTAGAACGAGATGTGATGTCAGTGCTATAATAGGCTGGATGGCCGCCTAGAGTGCCAGAAGCTGGAAAATCAGCACCTGCATAGACATAACTGCCTCCGGCGAGTGATACGGTTGTTGACGATTCCTGCTACCATTGTCCAGTCATTTGCATTTCCAGCCATGTCATAAATGTTACAAACACTATAGCTATCATTTGATCCTGTTGGAATTATACCACTTGTTTTATAATTTCCTTTCCCTGTACTATTGGTTACATAGGTTGCTTTATCTCCTCCTTGACTTAAAAACCATTTTAAACAGGCATCCCATTGACTTCCCCATATCATACTGGTTTTTCCTTCTACCATCTCTTTATTTTTTTGATACATCGTATACCATGTTTGACTATGAATATCGCTATTGTTCTTTGTTACTTTTGCTTTTGTCTCACTAATACTTCCTGTTTCATATCTTCCGATATAAAACCCTTTATATCTTATGACACTTTTTATCATGGTTTCAAACTCTTCTTCTAATTGTTCTTTAAACTGCACTGCTGTTGTGATAGCACTTCCATTCTTATCTTTTATTCCTGCTTTTTCATAATTACTTGCTGTATCATCATATCCACTAACTGCTATTACATCTGGCTCACGGTAACTTTTATCACCACTAGTTAATATCCAACTTATTTTTTCATCAGTCTCTTCCCAATTTAATGCTATTGGTGGGTTTCTTGGAGCTAAACTTGTTCCAAAATTATATAACTTTCCTAAATATTTTCCCTCTTCTGTTATTCCATACATCTCGCTTGGCTCTGGTACTGGTACCCATACAAATTGATTTCTGGTATTTCTTGCTG
>CANSJB010000043.1 GCA_947647115.1 uncultured Clostridium sp.
GTATTAATTGCATAAGGATAATTTCATAATCTAAAATATACACCAATTCTCACATTAACAAATCTCTGGGCTCCACATTTATCAACACTTTCCAAAACTACCGTTTTGTCACTACCATGTGCATGGGATTTGGTTGTAATGCAGCTGGTGTTGTTGGTACTAGAATTATTGACTCTCCTAGAGAGAAATTAATTGCTATTTTAACCAATAGTTTTGTTCCTTGTAATGGTAGGTTTCCCTTTTTAATTACGGTAGCTACTATTTTCATTGGAGCTCATTTTGCAAGTAGTTTTTCTTCTTCTTTGTTTTCAACCTTGGCAGTACTTGCTGTAGTTTTATTTGGTATTTTAATGACTTTGTTTATTTCTAAAATACTTTCTAAAACTGTTTTAAAAGGAGTTCCTTCTTCTTTTATGTTGGAGCTACCACCTTATAGAAAGCCACAAATTGGTAAAATTTTGGTACGTTCTATTTTTGACAGAACCTTGTTTGTATTAGGCAGAGCTGCCTCTATTGCTATTCCTGCTGGAGTTGTGATTTGGATTTTTGCCAATGTTACCATTGGAGATACTAGCTTGCTTACTTTTGTAGCAAACTTTTTAGATCCCTTTGCTAAATTAATGGGCTTAGATGGCTACATTTTAACTGCTTTTATTTTAGGTCTTCCTGCTAATGAAATTGTGCTACCAATTATATTAATGAGTTATCTGCAAAAGGGTATTTTAGTAGATTTAGAAGATACTCATCAGATTGGGCAAATTTTACTGCAAAATGGCTGGACGATGTTAACTGCTATTAATGTAATGATTTTTACCTTACTTCATTTTCCTTGTAGCACTACTTTAATTACTATAAAAAAAGAAGCTGGTTCTTGGAAGTGGACTGCTATTTCGTTTCTACTTCCTACCGTTTGCGGGATAGTTCTTTGTATGTTAACTACCAGTATTTGGAATTTATGTCAATTTTTATATTGACATTTTTGACTTACTGCTATATTATAATTAAGTATTCAATTTAATTATATTTAGGAGGTTTTTTATGGAATTAAAAGGTTCAAAAACAGAGGCTAATTTAAAAGCCGCATTTTCTGGAGAGTCTGAGGCTAGAAATAAATACACTTATTTTGCAAGTGTTGCTAAAAAAGAAGGTTATGAGCAAATAGCTGCTATTTTTTTAGAAACAGCTGAAAATGAGAAAGAACATGCTAAACTACATTTTAAATATTTACAAGGCATTGGTGATACTAAAGCCAATTTATCAGATGCTGCTGCAGGTGAAAATTATGAGTGGACTACCATGTATGCAGATTTTGCAAAAGTTGCTGATGAAGAAGGATTTACAGATATTGCAGCTACTTTTAGAGGAATTGCTGAAGTTGAAAAACATCATGAAGAAAGATATAGAAAATTAATTGATAACTTAGGAAATGGCGAAGTATTTAAAAAAGGTAGTATTACAGTTTGGAAATGTAGAAATTGTGGTCATATTCATGTTGGCTTAGAAGCTCCAATGGTTTGCCCTGTTTGCAGACATCCTCAAGCTTATTTTGAAGTAAACTGCGAAAATTATTAAAATAAAAAAGCTAGCTTATTTGGTTTTTTCCATATTTTAAGCTAGCTTTTTACTTATATTATTTTTCCTACTAAATCATAGTTATTTACTGCTGTGATTTTACAGTTTACAAATTGCCCCAATTCTAATGGCTTGGTATTTGCAATATAAATAATTCCGTCTATTTCAGGGCTATCCATATAACTTCTTCCTGTATAGTATTTTCCATTTTTCACCATTCCTTCTATCATCACTTCTAACTCTTTTCCTATTTTATTTTCTAAGTTTTGTTTTGAAATGGTTTGTTGCAACTGCATTATTTTGTTATACCTGCTTTTTTTAGTTGCTGGATGTATTTGATTTTTTAAATGTGATGCTGCTGTTTGCTCTTCTTTTGAATAGCTAAAAGCTCCTAGTTTATCAAATCTAGTTTCATTTAAAAATTGATAAAGCTCTTCATAATCCTTTGCTGTCTCTCCTGGAAAACCTACCATGACAGTTGTTCTTAATATTACGTCTGGTATTTGTTTTCTTAAGTTTCTAACTAAATTTTTTATGCTTTTACTACTACTTTTTCGATTCATTGCTTTTAATACATTATCTGCTATGTGTTGAATAGGAATATCAAAATAATGGCATATCTTTTTGTTTTGTTTTACAACTTGTATTAGCTCTTGTGTAATGGTTTCTGGGTAAGCATATAAAAAGCGAATCCATTTTATTTTTTCTATTTGGCATAGTTTTTCTAATAAGTCAGCTAACATTGGTTTGCCATAAATATCTACTCCATATTTAGTAGTATCTTGGGCTGTTAAAATAATTTCTTTATAGCCTGCCTTTGCAAGTTTTCTAGCTTCTTTTAGAATATCCTCTATTTTTCTACTCTTTAGTGGTCCTCTAATTTTAGGAATAGCACAATAAGTACAACAATTACTACATCCATCTGCTATTTTCAAATACGCATAATTCTCTCCTGTTGTAATAACTCTATCTGTCAATTCATCAAATGGCTTATTTTTGTACATTATTTTGGTTTTATTCATAATACTTTCTATTTGCTCCCACAAAGTATCATACTGACTATATTGAATATATAAATCAACCTCTGGTATTAATTTTTCTAACTCTTGTTTATATCTTTGTACTAAACATCCCATTACAATTAAATACTTACAATTTTGTTTTTTATATTCTGCCATTTCAAGTATCGTATTAATTGCTTCTTGTTTTGCTTCTTCAATAAAACCACAAGTATTAATTACAATTATTTGTGCTTGACTTGGGTTATTAACTATTTCATATTGATTTTTTTGAAATAATGCGATTGTTTTTTCTGTATCTACTAAATTTTTATTACATCCTAATGAGATGAAACCTACTTTCATTTTTTATGTTTGCCTCCATTTTTATTTTTCTTGTATTTATAAGTATATCATAGTAAAAAAGAAAAGAGCAAGTATTTTACCCACTCTTTTCTAGTAGCAACTATTTATTTAGTTTGGTAATACGAACTCTGCCATCGTCCTCCAAAGTTAGAAGTACATGTTCTCCTCTTTCTATCCCTAATATTTCCGTATATTCTACTGGAATGCTGATTCGATGGCACCACATCTCTGCTTTACGCACTATGCCTACATATGGTTTTTTACTTATATCTCCTTCATCGTACTCTCTGACATAAATTTCCCCATATTCAATTGTCATTTCATACCGGACTATTCCTTTGGCTTTTTTATTCCAAGCTTTGGGAGGAATACTTACCCTTCCTAACTCATCTATCCGCCTGTTCCACTGCATAATAGTGCTCCTTTTTATAAAATTTTTTGGCTACTTACGTGACTTATTATAGCATACTTTACATAATAAGTAAATAGTTTTATTGTTTATTTGGCTCTACCACTTTTTCTAATAGTTTCAAACCTTCTAATAGCTTATTATAGGTTTGTTTATCTACTATTTTAGTATTTCCACCTGCATATGCTTTGGCAATTCCTTTCATATCAATTAATTCATAACGATTTTGTGCCTCTGGTCCGATTATCTAGAGCATAAATTGGTGTATAGTCTACTTTGCTTAAATGTACTTTTCCATCTTCTCCACTCTTTCTAAGTTCAATGTTTAAAGCAAGCTCTACTTTGGATGTATCATTATTAATAGAAGAAATGTAGTTTCCTAAAGAATAGGCTATAAATACATTCTCGCCTTGTGCATTTTTTCTTACCTCCATTGGTTGAATAGCTGCTGGATGGTTACCCAAAATAACATTTGCTCCATTTTCTATTAAAAAATTGGCTATTTCTTCTTGCTCTTTATTTTGACTTGTTGCATAAGGGTCACCCCAGTGCATAATAACAATATTGTAATCTGCATTTTCTTTAGCATATGCTAGTTCTTGTTTTGCTATTTCTTTATTAAAAATATTAAGGCTTTCTAGCTCTTGCTTACTTTTACTTTTTTGATTTTCCACTCCATAAGTATAAGATAAAAAAGCTATTTTTGTATTTTTAATTGTTTTTATTGTAACAGTTTGTTCTTCTAATCTATCTCCTACTGTTACAAAACCCGCTTCTTGAAGATATTGTTTGGTTTCTCTTAGCCCCTTTATTCCATAGTCTAAACTATGATTGGTACTAATGCTAACTAAGTTTACTCCTGATTTTTTTACAGCATCTGCAAAAGTCTTAGGACTATTTCTTTTGCCATAGCCAGAATATTCATTACTTGTAAAATTACTTTCCATTGTGCCTACTACAATATCACTTCTTTTTATAAAGCTTGTAATATTTTCAAACATAGGGTAAAAATTATAACTTTTACTTTCTTCTTGGTAAGCATCTTGTAGCATCTCTTCTCCACACAAAATATCCCCTACAGCTGATAAATATATTACTGTATCTGGGTTATTGTTGTTTGCTATATTTTGCAAGGTCTCTGTAAAAATATCTTCTATTTTTTGTTCTAATTCTTGGCTTTGTTTGGCTAAAAGCTGCCTATCTAATTCATTACGATAAAAAATTACACTTAAGCAGGCTAATATAATCATACTTAAAATCGTAATTAATATTAAAAAAGTTTTTAAACTAATTACATCTGTTAATTTTTTAAATATTCGTTTGTTTCTTCTATTTCTTGCCATTTGTATCACCTTGCTTATTACTTTATCATATTTTAAAATATAAGTAAATAAATTTTGAGCTTATTTTTAAGAAAAAAATACCCTTGTTTATAAAACTTTTGGTTATATAAACAAGAGCTTTTTTGTTTTAATCTTTTATATATTCATTTAGTGGTTTTATTTTATATTGTAATTCTCCCATTTTTTCAGTTGTTACATATCCTGGCATGCTGTTAATAACATCTGGTATACGGTTTACAACTGTTGCGCAAGTTAATTCTACTGTTGCTGGTCTTGCCACTACTATAGTTGTATCTGGCTCTCCATAGATTGTCCATTCATTTTTGTCATAGTCTTCTTGTGAATATACTTTTCCTATACATTCACTTTCAATGGTAATACCTTCTTTTGTTTTTGTTGTAACTACTGCGCTCATTCCAGTTGCATCCCCCGCTTTTACTGTCATTCCTAATGTTTGTGAATAGATGTCTTGTGGATATGTTTGTGGTACTGTTTTTTGGGTTTGATTTTCTACTGTTAAACCTAATTTAGAACATAACCAACCATTTACATTCCACATATAAGATGGTAAGTAATTACCACTTTGTATTACTTTTTGTCTTTCTTCATCTGAAATTTTATCTGCTGATGCTACTTGTATTTCAAATTCTTGCAAAGTTAAACCTGATCCATGTGCCTTAGCTAGTGCAATTCCATAGTCTTCTACATTATAACTTGAACTTCCTTTTATTTTTGTAATTTTTTGTGTAGAACCTGCAATAGAACTTATTAATTGTCCCCAATAGATGTCTTGATAACCACTACCTGTAATGGTACATCCTGTTTGTTTTGCCATTTCATCTAATGCCTTAGTAATTGCTGGATTAGAGTTTTGTGGATAAAATGCTTCTTCACATGTAGTAATAGCATTAATGCCTAATTTTGCACAAAGCATCAGTGCTGCTTCTACATCTGCAATTAAACTCATGGTAGTTACAATTGCAATATCAGGTTTTACCTCTTTTAACATATTTTCTGCATTTTCTAGCGCAGTTACAATTACACCTTTATTTTGTGTTTGCATCACTTCTCCAATATCTTTTCCAATTACATTTGGTTTTACATCAATAGCACCTACGATTTCTCCACCCTTTTCATATACATACCTCATTGTATATACTGCCATTTTCCCAGTACCAAATTGTACTACTTTTACTTTTCTGTCCATTTAAAACCTTCCTTTCTAATTTTTTATTTATGACTTGATTATATACTAAATTCCAAATTTTATACAATGGTATTTTCAAAAAATTTTAATTAAAAATAGCAGTAATTGCTTTTCCAATTCCAACAAATATACTAATAATTACATCTATAATGGTTTTAACTACATGATTAGACTCATAAAAGTCCATCATTAATTTGTGGGTTGGTGGAAAGTACCACAAGGCTGCACCAATCAGTATTATAATTAAAATTGTAAATAAAAAATTTCTATAATTCTTCCATGTCCATTTATATTTTATTTTGTATCCCAAACTTTTTAGATATCCCTCATATGCTTGTTGATACCTTTTTTCATATTCTGCTTGTATGTTTTTTTCCATTTGTTTTTGATTTTTCTGCCTATTTCTTATTTGTGCTTCTTGTGCTTTTTTCATTGCCTCTTGTCTTAAATTCATTTCTTGCGCATAACTGGTTTGATAGTTTTGGGCTGCACTACTATTTGTTTTTTGTTTTTCATATTGTGCTTGCTGTCTTTGTTCTAAGTCTTGCCTTTCCCTTCTTACTTTTTCATCATATTCGTTTTTCTTGTTTTTATCTGTTAAAATGCTATATGCCTCATTTAGCTGTTTCATTTTTTGTTCTGCTTGCTCTTTTTTATTTTCTGGCTGTACATCTGGATGATATTTTTTAGCTAATACTTTATAGGCTTTTTCTATCACCTCTTGTGAGGCATTTTCACTTACTTCTAATATTTCATATAAGTTTTTCATTTTTTCCCCCATTTAAAATTCTTCTTTTATAGTATATCATTTTTGCTAACAAAAAAACAGAGGGGTTCAAAAAAACCCTTCTAATTTTTCTTTTCTATATTTTCCATATAATTTGCATTTTTCTTTTGTTTTTCTAAAGTCATCCATGCAAAATAAGAAGAAACAAATTCTCCATATTTTGTTACATCTTCATATTCTTCTATATTTTTTATTTTATTATTTTCATCCATAAAAAATACACACTCCTACTATCATTTCTTTTATAATAGTTATGTGCATTTTTTTATTGGTTTATTCAATTTCATTTTGAATTTATTAGTAAGAAATTTTAGGAAAGTGCATATTGTTCTATGGCTTTTGCGACTCCATCTTCATTATTACTAGCAGTTACTACTTTTGCCATTTTTTGTATATATGGTGCACTATTTGCCATAGCCACTCCTAAACCAGCATTTTCTAACATAGTTTGGTCATTTATATTATCTCCAATTGTCATTACTTCTTCTGAGTTAATTCCTAGTTTATTTATTAAATAACTAAGAGCAGTCCATTTATCTACATTTTGATTACTTACCTCTGTATAAAAATACTCTACCATAGTTTGTTTGGTTCCTGTTTTAATAATTTTTCGTGACATATGCCCTACATCTAATACATCAATTGCCTTTACTTTTTTTATTTTATTGATAATACTTTGAAATATAATGTTATTGTCATCACATATTGTCATTTTTATATAGTCTTCTTCTAGTCTATTTTCAATATATTCATAAATATTTTGAACAAGATGTATATTGGTTTTTTTATTGTCTAATTTGTTTGCATTTTCTTGGTAGTAAAAAAGTACATTGTAGTTTAGACTTTTAGTGATAATGCTATCTTGTGTATAAATACTATAATATATGCTGTTTTCCTCACATATTTTGATTAACTGCAAAATTTTCTTAGGACTTAAAAAATTGTTATATATTAATTCATTTTGTTCAAAGTCATAAATCATAGCACCGATTACCGCAAACCATATAATGATTTGCGCCTATTTCTTCTGCTAAATTTTGTACTGACATAGCGCCTCTTCCAGAAGTTAATACTACTTGTATTCCCTGATTAAGTGCTCTTTGGATGGTTTGTTTATTTCTTACCGATATCTGGCCATAAGAATCTAGCAATGTACCATCTAAGTCTATTGCAATTAATTTATACATTTTTGTCTCCTTTTTCTTATGTTTATCACTTATTTTTTATAATTTTGTTCCACATTCGCCGCAGAATTTATCATTGTCTTCATTGGTAGCTTTACAATTTGGACATACCTTTTTGTTTGATTTTGGTTTTCCACAATTACTACAGAATTTCCCATCATTTTTTGCTCCACACTCACAAGTCCATTGTGTATTTGTAAGTGATTCATTTGTTGTGGCTGCCCCTACAATTGTCTGTGCTTGCGTCTTATCTGCTACTTGGTTTTGTTCACTTGGTTTATTTATGTTTTGTGCTTCATTTTCACTAGCTTGTGTGTTTTGCTCTTTGCTTAAGTCCATTGTGCTATTGGCTATATTTTGTGCATTCCATGGTCCATTGGCTACTCCTCCTACCATACCATTACTTGCCATGTTCATCATTCCTATTCCCATAAAACCATTCATAGAACCACTTTTATTTTCAGCCGCGCCTTGTACAGCATCTGCATAAGCATCTACTAATCTTCCTTGTTGCATATGAGCATTTGAGCTTAATTCATATTGGTCTATTTTTTTAGCTGATTCATCATCTAAGGTAACAGATTCTACTGCAAATGCTACAATAGAAAGTCCTCTTCTTCTTACTGGTTCATCAAATACCATTTCGTCCATCATGGCTCTTATTTCATCTGTTTGGCTTGGCATTTCTAATACTGGTACTTTGTATTTTGCAGAACCTAATTCATTTACTAAATTTTGGAATACAGCTATTACTTCTGCACGTATTTGTTCTACCACTTTGTCTTTTGTATAGACATTTGCTGTTCCTGCAAGTTCTTGCATAAATACAGCTGGGTTACTGATTCTAAATGTATATTTTCCAAAACATTTAATTTGTACTCTAAGTGGAGTAATCGTATTTGTCATTTGATTTGGAATTGGATGTGACCAGTCTTGAAATGGTATTGGTGCTGCTGTTCCAAATTTATTATCTAATATCTCCTTTGTGTTAAAGAAAAATACAGCTTGCTCTTTTGCAGTTGCTCCATTGTATGTAAATCTTTGCCACATTTCTTTAAAAGTTGCTCCAAATTGCCCTGCAAAAAATGATGGTGATGATGAGCTATCAAATTCATAAACACCTTCTTCAGCTGTTGCATCAATGATTCTACCATTATCATAAATAATAGCACATTGCCCTGGTGCTACAATAATTGTACTTTTATTTGTAATTACTCCTGTTGGTGTTGTTTTTTTAACCATTAAAATATCATTATTCATATCTTCACAACGAATTGCCTCTTTCCATTGGTCTTTTAATGTAGAGCCTATTGCTCCAACTGCTGCTTTAATTAGTCCCATATTAATACTTCCTTTCTTTTATGTGCTTTTGCACATTTTAATTTACTTTTTTAATTGTCTATTTCAATATGTTGTTAATGATTTTATTTTTAGGAAAGTGCCTTTTGAAATTTAGGCACTTTTCCTAGAAACCTAATTTAATTTATAGTCTTTCTCTTTCGATATTTGAAAGTGCCCAATTATATTCACCTGTTGTTATAACACTTCCACAATATTCGCATTTACCACTTGATGTTATTTTAGTTGGTGCTCCACAGTTTGGACAATTTGTTGTATTAATTTCTATGGTTCCTGGTTTTGTTTTTACACCATTTTTTCTAATAAAGGTTAAAATATAGGTATTTATTTTTTCTTCTTGTTTATTTCCCTTTAATACTTGATTTGTTTTAGCATCTATAATATAGTCTGCCATTCTTGAATTTAGTCTTACTGTTAATGTTTCTTTATCTCCTTCTTGTGCATAATTATATAAGTGTGCATAATTTACGCAAATTCTATCCATAACATTAATTTGATTGTTATTAATATAGCCTTGTAATTGATTTTTGTGTTGCTCAAATAAGCTCTGTGTTTCAAATGTTCTAATTGTTTCCCAATCTCTGGCTGTCCATGCTTGTTGTAATTTAATAAATAAGTTTTTACTCCAAGCGATAAATTCTTCTTTATTAAAGTTTGGATCATGTTGCTGCAATCTTGATTCTATTTGATTTTGTCTTGCTTCTAGTTGTACCATTGTTGGCGCCTGAGTATAATTGTATGGTCTTGTTGGTCTTGAATTTCTACCTTTGTTTTTATTGTTTGCTATAACAATAGCGATAACTATAATCCAAAATACTAGACTGCCAAAACCTCCAAAAAAGTAAAAGGAACCGCCTCCATAGTCTGAGTCATAATCATCATCCCAAGAACTTCCCCAAGAATCACCACTACTCCATGAACTTCCTCCCCAAGAGTCGCCACCACCATAATCTTCAAAACTTCCTACATCTGCTAATGATTGTTTTTGATTTTGCATAGCATAACTATATGTTGAAAAAATGCAAATACAACCTATCATAGCTAGTAATATTCCAACTATTTTTTTCTTTGTTTTTTTCATCTGTTTTTCTCTCCTTTTACTATTTTTTCAAATAATATTTCATCTTTTTTAAATTATGCTAGATAATTTATTTTTAATAGTACTAGTTTTTTCTTATACGCATATTATATTCTTTTTTGTAGAATATTGTCAATGTATTTTTTTGGTAAT
>CANSJB010000044.1 GCA_947647115.1 uncultured Clostridium sp.
AATTAATTTAAAACAGGGTTTATAAAAATAGCTTGTCATTTTCTTAATTTTTTATGAATTATTTTATTATTTTGACAATTTATGATATAATTAGTGTAGATGAAAAATATACTCACTATATATTGTATTAGCAAAAGCACAAAAAGGAGTTTTATTTATGCTAAGTCTTATTACAAAAGAAAGACCTACTTTAAAAAGTTCTTATGAAGAATTTTTTACGATTATACATGATTTAATACAAGATGTAACTGTTCAAGAAATGAAAAGTTTTAACCAACATGCTAATGTTTCTTGTTACAAACATTGTATGCAAGTAGCTTATTATACTTATATTATTTGTAAAAAGCTACATTTAGACTATGTTTCTGCTACTCGTGGAGCTATGTTACATGATTTATTTTTATATGATTGGCATCATTACATAAAGCCTGATAATACTTGGAAAAGTCATCATGCTTTTAGGCATCCTAAAATCGCACTTGAAAATGCTACAAAAATTTTTCATTTAAATAGCATAGAACAAGATGTTATTTTAAATCATATGTGGCCTGTAACAATTAAAATGCCACATTATATGGAAACTGTTATTGTTACTTTGGCAGATAAATATAGTGCTACTAAAGAAACTTTTAGTCACCTACAAAAACTGTTACATACCAAAAGAGCTTACAAATATGCTTATGTATTTTTAAGTTTAATTATATTTAGAATAATTTAAATTTTCCTTTCATAAACTTATATTAAATTTTAATATACTTTTATGAAAGGAATTTTTTATGATTAAATTACTTGTAAATGGTATTTGTGGTAAAATGGGCTCTTGTGTAGCTGACCTTGCTTTGCAAGACCCAACTATAGAGTTAATTGGGCGGAATTGAAAAACAAGAACATGATAATTTGGTTTATCCTGTTTATCAGGATATCAATGGTATTTTAGAAAAACCTGATGTTATCATAGATTTTTGCATTCCGAAAGCTACTCTTTCTATTTTACCTTTTGCGATTAAACATACGGTTCCCCTTGTGATTGCTACTACTGGTTTTACTGTTGAAGAACAAGCCAAAATTGAAGAAGCTGCTTGCTATATTCCTATTTTGCAAAGTGCTAATATGTGTTATGAAATTACCTTAATGAGTTTAATTGCCTCTGAACTTTCTAAAGAACTTGTGCGGAAGTCAAATTGAAATTGTAGAAACACATCATTGTCAAAAACAAGATAGTCCAAGTGGTACTGCTTTAATGCTAGCAGATAGTATTAATAAAGCAAATGATAATCGCTATTTTTACAATTTTAATAGGCATGATGCTCATGAAAAAAGGTATCAAAATGAAATTGGCTTTTCTAGTATTCGTGGTGGTAACATTGTAGGTGAACATAGTATCCTATTTTTTGGTGAGCAGGAAACCTTTGAATTAAAACACACCTCTTATTCTAGAAGCATTTATGCCCAAGGTGCTATCAAAGCCGCCAAATTTTTAGTAGAAATGAATCAAAAGCATAAAACTGGTTTATTTGATATGAAACATTTATTTTTTAGTACCTAAACTTTTCCTAAAGCTTTTTTGCTTTAGGTTTTTTATTTTTTAAAATAAGTTTACAATTTTTAAAGCTGATTTATCTTTTATGTGTTCTAAGATAAATATGCAAGTATCTAAATTTTCTACTGCTACTTCATATTCTTCTACTTCTATATCTGCTTTCATTTTTGTAAGCTCTGTTTCTACTTTTTCTAGTTCATCATGTTCTATATAATATGCCATTACTTCATACTTTTTTTGCCATATTTTGTTTGCTTCTTCCATTAATTTTTGTGCCTTTTGTTTACTTACTCCTTCTTTTACTATTTCTTGTCTTAAAGTAAGTAATGAGCCTGCCACTTCTTGTATAATTTTATTGGTACTATTTTGTGTTAGTATATCGCCTATTACAATAAGGGCAATTACTATAATACATATTGCAAATTCTTTATACATGCTTTAGCCCCCTTTATTTTAAATCTTTTTCCTGGCAAAAGATTTGACCTTTTCCATCATAGGTAACAATTAGCGCTTCTTTTGGACTAATATGGAATTTAGAAACTTGTTTATTTAGCCAATCTTCATCTTTTTGTATGGCTTTTAGATTTTCATACATAATTTTTCCGGTCTACTACTAAATCATAAGGTATTCCTTCATACTCTGGCGTCATATTAAAATCTTCTGGTGTAGTAGTTCTTTTATTTGGTTTTTGTATTACAGTTACTTGTCCGCTTGTTTCTAATATTGCATATTCTACATCTCCTAAATTTACTACATTATTTCCTCTTAATCTTTCTTGTAATTCATTTAAGGTAAATCTTTCCTTTTTTAAAGCTTTCTCATCAATTTTGCCTCTATAAATTAAAATTGTTGGCTTACCACATAGTACACCTCTTATTTTCATACTTTTCATATTTACCATAGAAATTACTAAATGCATTACCAATAAACCTAATATGGGTATAATACCATTAGAAATTGGTATACCAGTATCTGACATAGGAATAGATGCTAAATCTGCAATCATAATAGAGATAGCAAGTTCAAATGGCTGGAGCTGACCTATTTCTCTTTTTCCCATTAATCTCATTACCACTAATACTAGTATGTATAAAAAAATAGTTCTAGTAAATGTAATTAACATAGAGTTACCTTCCTTTTTTATTTTATTTTACATTATCATTTTGAACAAAATTTAAAAAAACTATTCAATTTGTTTGAATAAATTTTTATTTTTTGTTCATAATAAACATTGAAAACCATGAAAAATGCAACTTATGTAATTCTTATAATTAAAGGAGGGTTTTATTATGTCAGATACAAACACGAAAGCAAATACAAACACTAAAAGCACAGTATGGCAAATTATTGGTAGATTAGTTACAGCAGGTGTCGTACTTGCTATTACTGCTTTTTTTACACCAGGATTTCAAATTAATAGTTTTTGGGCATTAGCAGCAGCTGCTGTTGTTCTTACAATTATTGATTATTTAATTACAAAATTTACAGGTTTACATGCAAGTTCTTTTGGTAAAGGATTTGTAGGTTTCGTACTTTCAGCAGTAGTATTATATGTAACTCAATACTTTGTTGCAGGTTATACCGTTTCTTGGATGGCAGCAATTATAGGTGCTTTAGTATATGGTGTTGTAGATTACTTTTTACCTGGCGAACAACAATAATATCACAAAAGAGGCTAAGATTATTCATAATCTAGCCTCTTTTGCTGGTAGTTTTCAAGTCATTCCCCTTGCTTACTTGGGTTTACAATGTACTGATGCGTTTTGCTGTCTGTTTCGACATGGCAGCAGCTTACAATGCCAACTTCTCCCAATTGACTTATCACTGATAAAATATCCATCCTATGTGCATGGTCACTAAGTTCAAGTTTTTGTAAAACGTCGCTGACGGAAAAGGCGCCTTCCATACCAAGTATGGTTTTTCTGATTTGCTCTTGCATGTATTGCCTCCTACTTTTTCATCAATTGGATCTCATACCTACCTAAAAAATGGTTACTTAAAAATTTTATCATATTCTGTCGAAAGATGCAACTATTTTTTCTTTAACATCCAACCTTCTTTATTGGTTTGTCTTTGCCTTGCAATAGCTAAACTTTGAGCTGGCACATTTTCTGTTATGGTTGAACCTGCTGCTATTAGTGCATTATCTTCTATATTAACTGGTGCTACTAAGTTTACATTTGAACCTATAAAGCAATTATCACCAATTTTTGTTTTAAATTTATTTTTTCCATCATAGTTACAAGTAATAGTTCCACAACCTATATTACATTTTCTTCCTATTTGGCAATCTCCCATATAAGATAAGTGTGGTACTTTGCTTCCTTCTCCTATGATTGCTTTTTTAATTTCGACAAAACTACCTACTTTTACGTTGTTTGCTAAAACACAGCCTTCACGTATATAGGCATTTGGACCAATATTACAATCTTCTCCTATAATAACACCTGATTTTATCGTAGTATTAGGATGTATTACAGTATCTATTCCAATTTCTACATCTTCATGAATATAGGTGGTATTCATATCTTCTATAGTAACACCATTATTCATGTGCATAGTATTAATACGAATTCTCAAAATTTTAGAAAGCATTTCTAACTGCAATTTGGTATTTAAACTTAAAATTTCTGAGTTATCTTCTACTAAAAATCCACCTACCTTTTCATCTCTTGTAGAAAGCATTTTAATAACATCTGTTAAATAATATAAGCCTATACTGCTTTTTTCTAATTTTCCTATAATTCCTACTAGTTTTTCAATATCAAAACAATATAGTCCTGCATTTACTTCTAATATGTGACTATAGGCTTCTTTCATTTCTTTTTCTTCTACAATTTCCACTATTTGGTTATCTATTCTAACAATTCTACCATAGCCTGTAGGTTCTGTCATAATACCTGTTAATATGGTAACTGCTTCTTGCTGGTTTATAGATTTTTCAATTAAATTTTGAATAGTTTGTGGAGTAATTAATGGTATGTTACCATTGGCAACTAACACACGACCTTGTTTTTTTTCTAAATAACTAGTCGCTTGCATAATGGCATGGCCTGTTCCTAAGCATTTTTCTTGATAAAGATAAGTAACTTCATCTTTTAAAATAGCTTGTATTTCTTCTTTATTTTCTCCAACAATAACTGCAACTTCTTCTACTCCTGCTTTTTTGATGTTATCTACTACTCTTTTGATAACTGCTTTTCCATATAATTCTTGTGCTAGTTTTGATTTTTTGGATTTCATTTTCGCATCTGTACCCGCTGCCATTACTAAACCTATTACTTTTTCCATGTCTCTTTTCTTCCTTTCACATTTTAATTTTTCACTTTACCTATTAGCTTACTATTTCTTGTATTGATTATTTAAATAATTTGTTCTATTTTTAGAAAAATTTTATTTAGATTGTTTTTCATTATATAATGCTGTCGCTGTTTGTGGACTGTCTTCTCCTTGTGCATTTTTAATTGGTGCAAATTCGTCTTTTCTGTCTACTCTTAAAATGCTCATATCATTATATCTTTCAAAAGCGTCAAAAATAAAGGCTTCAAATTTATATACATTTGGCTCATTTACTTCTACATAGCTGCCATCTTGTGCTAAGTAATTTGATTTTTTTAAAGCTATGTGGTAAGGAAGTTTTACATCTGCTAAATTTTGCAAAACACTGATATGAAATAAATGGCTTAAAATATTAATTTCTCCAAAGGTTAACTCTCCTTGCTGATTTTTTTGTATTGCCATTTGCTCTGGAAGTTCTGTATATTCTATAACTTTTGGTTTGCCATTACTTTTACAAAAAACACCTGCTTTTTCTTTTGGGTTTGTTTTGGCAATAGATTTTGAAGCTATTACATTGTTTTGACTTATGGTTAGTCCTAGCAGTATTGGGTCTACTGGATTAGAAAGTATATTATCAATTCCACCAATAAATACCCATTGTATGTCCTTTTCTTTCATACTTTTTAATATACCATGTTTTTGCATAGAATCATACACTCCGCCATTTCCATCTGCTGCTTCTTTAATTTGTTTTTGCTCATTTAATATCAGCTTTCCTTGTGTTGTTAAAAGTGGTAATTGACCTTGTTTAAAAAAGTTTATGTTTGTTTGTTTATAATCAAAGTAGTTATGCTCTTTAAAAAATTGGACTGTTTCTTGATGATTTTCTTTACTAGTCATAATATACCATGGAATAGCAATATCATATGTTTTACTTGCTTTTTTTAGGGTATCTGCTACTATTTCAAATAAGTACTTTTTGCCATTTACAGTGTTTATGGCATAAGTGCCTTTTGGTCCAATGTGACCTAGCCTTGTACCTTGCCCTCCTGCCATAGTAATAACAGCATATTTTCCTTGCTTTATAATTTTATTGCCTATTTGTTCTAAGTCTTGTTTTTGTTCTTTTGTTAGTTTTTGTTTATTGGTATAGT
The DNA here is from genome assembly GCA_947647115.1 of uncultured Clostridium sp. Lineage (GTDB taxonomy): Bacteria > Bacillota > Clostridia > TANB77 > CAG-508 > CAG-273. Next base: position 5,975 of record CANSJB010000044.1, read on the forward strand.
TAATTGGCTCTATTGTTTTATTTTCTATTATTTTTTGTGCTTGTATCGTTTGATATAAATCTTGTAGTTGCTCAAAGTTAACTGCTAATATTTGTTCTTCTAAATTTTGTTCTTCTTGTTTTGTTAATAATTTGGAATAGTCTAAAAGATGTTCTTGATGGTATTTTTGTAAAATATCAATAGTTTGCTGTTTCATCACAAGCTTTCACCTCTCTTAATTTGTTCGTTTAAGTTATATCATATTATATAAAAAAAGGCAACTGCTTGTGATTAAATTAACCACTTGCAATTGTCTTTTTAATTTTTTAGGTTAGCAACATTTATTTTTATTGCATAGCTTTTCTATTGCTCTTATGATGATGAGTATTAAAAGAATAACTGCTAAAATAATAAATGCAGCTAGTGCTGCTAGAATAATAGCTGCAACTACTGGAATTGCCCCTATAATTAAACCTAGCGTAAGAGCTAATAAAATAGATAATATATAGATAATAATATCTACACAACATTTATTTTTTTTGTTATTCTTTTTTTCATTGCCACATATAATAATACATTTATTTTCTTCGTTTTCGCACATATTTTTGCACCCCCTAGTAATACCTTTAAAAAGTATTACTACTATAATATATGCAAGCATTTTACTTTTTTCTACATTTTCTGACAAAAAATTTTTCTTGTTTTAAATGTATCTCTATTTTGGCAAGCGTTTTTTTATGGGTTAAATTTTTTGCCTTAGTCTTTAAAGTCCATTAATTTATCAATATTCATTTGCCCTGCTCTTGTAATAGCTAAATAACCATATTTTTCTTTTAGTTTGTCTAAAGTACTATCTAGTTTTTGTTGTTTTTCATTTTTAGGTGTATCAAATAAGGAGATTTGCTGTGTTTGCTGCCCTGTTAATTTATCTACTTTAATGCCTATTAATCTAATGGGTTGACCTTGATAAAATTCTTTTAATATTTCTTTTGCCACCTCATAAATAATTTTAGTACTACTAGTTGGAGTTTGAAGCGTTTTTTGATGAGAATAAGTTTTAAATTCTTTTGTTTTTATTTGTACTCCTACTGCTCTTGCTAATAACTGATGTTTTCTTAACCTATAAGTCGTCTGTTCTGTTAATGCTAGCAAAATTTCTTCTATTTTTTCTAATTGGCTTACATCTTCTGGTAAAGTAGTAGAATTTCCAATACATTTTGGACTTTCTTGTTTACTATTTACAGGGCTCTGGTCAATGCCATTAGCATATTCCCATATTACTTTGCCAAATTTACCAAATAGTTCTTCTATATCTTGTTTATTTCGCTTTGCTAAATCACCTATTGTTTTAATTGCTAGCCTTTCTAGTTTTGGTAAACTTTTTTTGCCTACCATAAATAGTTCTGATACAGGAAGTGGCCACATTTTATCTGAAATTTCATTGATATATAAGGTGTGTACTTTGTCTGGCTTTTCAAAATCCGATGCCATTTTAGCAAGCAGTTTATTGGGTGCCATACCGATATTAACACTAAAGCCTAATTCTTGTTTTACTCTATTTCTAATTTCATGTGCTATCTCCACATCTGTTTTTTGTTTTGGAATAAAATTTGTAATATCTACAAAACATTCATCTATTGAAAAACGTTCTATTTGGTCTGAATATTCACAAAGTAACTGGTATAGTTCATTTGAATAGTAGTGATATACTTTAAAGTTGCTTGCATAAATTTGCAAATTAGGACATTTTTGTTTTGCAAAATATATGGGTTCTGCTGTTTGGATGCCATATTTTTTAGCTGGCATACTTTTAGCAAGAACAATGCCTTTTCTTTTTTCTTCATCTCCACCAATAATAGCAGGGATAGTTCTAATATCTATCTCTGCACCATTTTTTAGCATTTCTACTGCTGTCCATGAAAGAAATGCATTATTTACATCTACATGTAAAATTTTGCTCTCCACCGTTTCTCCTTTTTTTATTTATGAACTATACTTTTCTATTTTTAAACGTAGTTTCCCTTTGGCTGTTTGTGACTCAATTTCTCCTATTTCGTATTTGCCTTTTCCTCTAATAGTTAAAGTGTCTCCTGTTTTTAACATTGCAGCATTTTTTGTTTTTAATTCATAATTTACAAATACTCTTTCTTGACTAATAATTTCATTTGCTTTGTTTCTTGACAAGTGTAAAATCTCAGAAACAATAACATCTAACCTCATTTGTGGTATTAAAATAGTCATGGGTTCTTTTTTAGTTTGTTCTATTTTTAGCTGTTCTAATTCTTTGACAGTAATATTTGCCTTTTGAAATCTTGTTAATTCTTGTATCTGAGTTTGTAAATACGATGCCATATCCTTTTGTACTATTATATCTGCACCTTCCTGATTTACTATAATATCTCCTATTTTTTCACGTTTTATGCCTAATTTCATAATACCACCTAAATAGTCTGAATGGTTATACTTTCCCTGTAACTCTTGTGGTAATACAATAGAAATCACTTTGATTGTTTGTGCTATTATTTCACTTTTGGTTTTTGGTTCTTTTTGTAGTACTTCTTGTAACTTTTCTGGATAGAAAAACAGCACTTTTCTTTGTGCTTCCTCATATCCACCTTCTAACCAATAATAATTTTGTTTACTAAGTTGTATCATTTTTGTAACTAATGCTTGCTCATACCCATCTAAAAAGTCCGTAGTTTGTACTTTATTTTTCATTGTTGTAAATTTTAGTTTATCCCATATTTTTGCAATTAACAACTTGTCTTCTTGTTTTGTAAATTGTTTTAATAGCTCTTGTTTATCCATATAAGAATACTCCTTCTAATTTTCTTGTTTATTATATCATGAAATAATTGACTTTTCAAAAAATTTCCATAAAATAAATGCAAAAAATCTTGAAAAATGTAATTTTTATGGTTATAATAAGAAAGAAATATTTTAAAGTATAAGGAGATTTTAATATGAACAAAAAAATAGTAACTTTTTTATTATTAACCATCATTCTACTTGCTAGCTGTAGCACGGTTTTTGCTGCTAATACAGCTACAGAAAAGGTACAAAGTAGTAAAACTACTTTTGAGGTAGTAGATAAAAGTATCTGTGAAATTAATTTAAATGATATGGGCAAGTTCACTAAACAATTAACAAGTTATGATAAGGAAAAAAGGGAACTTATCATTACTTTAAATGTCACTAATACTGCTAAGCCAGAGCAAACATCTAAGCCTGTTGAACTAATGCTAGTATTAGATAATTCTGCAAGTATGACAAAAACTTATCAAAACAAAAAGAAAATGCAATATGTTACTGAAACAGCCAACAAATTTATTGATTCTTTATTTGGACATTTTTCTAATATTAAAATTGGAGTAGTTAGTTTTTCAAGTAAGGATAATATTATAGATGGTGCTATTGATAATAGTGTATTAGGAACTACTGGTGATGCTACTTTATTAAAACAACTTTCTACTTCTAAAGATGAAGTAAAATCAGCTGTTACTTCTTATGCAACTACTACAGGACCTTATACCAATATTGAAGCTGGTTTGAGTTTAGCACAAGCTAACTTTTCTCAAAATACGGATACTGAAAAATACATTATTTTATTATCTGATGGTGTACCAAATCTTTCTTTAAATATTGATGTAGCTGATACTATTACTTATTCTGGTGTTAATGCAGCTAATACCAAAAAGAAATTACAAGCAATTGACAATAGTGGTATTCATTTATACAATGTTTTAATGGGATATTATGAAGTTGATGTTGAAAACCCACAAGCACCTTTAGTACAAGGTAGTACCAGTCAGCACATGACTTATGGAGATCTTGCTAAAGAAGTATTTGGAACAACTTCTTCTCCAACAGCTGGTAAATTTTATTACATTAATTATGAAAATTTAGATACTACTATTAATAATGATATTTATAATAGCATTACTTACACTAAAGATGCTACTTTAAAAAACATTGTAATAAAAGATTATATCCCTCAAAATATTATAGATAACTTTAAATTTGAATATGTAGCTGAACCTAATATTGGTACTGCCAAACCTTTAGATACTACTGATAATAGTATTACTTGGAATATCCCACAATTAAAAGAAGGGGCAGTTGCTACTGTAAGCTATAAACTAAAATTAAAAGAAACGGTTGATAAAAATATTATTAATGTTATATTACCTACTAATACTAAAGTAGATATTGATTTTGAAAGTCCTGATGGAAAAGGTAGTGTTAGCTCTGATGTTTCTCCAAAAGTTAAATTAACTATGGATAATACTACTGCTAAAGATCCTATCCCTCAAACAGGTAATTATACTACTTGGTTTGGTATCATAATATTAATAGCAATTGCAGTATTTGCTTATATAAAAGTTCATCATATGAATAAATAATAAAAAATAAACCTCTAGTCTTTTTGAACTGAACCCAAAAAGTTAGACACTTTTGATTAAGTTTATATTAGGCTACTTT
>CANSJB010000045.1 GCA_947647115.1 uncultured Clostridium sp.
AATCTAAAAGGCTTCTGGATGGCAAAATATGAAATGAGTATGGAAACAAATGGAAACCATACAGAAACAAGACGTACAATAATAGGCAATGTAGCAACAAGTAGTAGCATAAAAGCAGTAAGTAAACCAGAAATATCCAGTTGGAGATATATTAATATCGCTAATATGTATAATAACTCATATAATTATGATAGAACCAAAGAAAGTCACTTAATTAAAAATAGTGAATGGGGAGCTTGTTCATATTTGACCCAAAGCGCTTATGGAAGAAATGGGCATGAAATTGATATCAATAATAGTAGTACATTTATTACAGGAAATGGAGCAGGACAGCCATGTGCAGACTCGAACTTATCAGCAGAAGGAGTCACAAATGCCTATCATACAGCTACTGGAGCAAAGGCAAGTACTACAGGAAATATTTATGGTGTATATGATATGAGTGGAGGAGCTTATGAATATATAGCAGCCTTTAATAAAGATTACACAGGAGATTACTTCACAGCGGCAGATTATTTGCCAGCTAGTGGCACACATTTTGCAGTAACGAATGTAACAAGCGATGCCTATAAAACAGCCTATAGTAATAATACAAGTACAGTAAATGGACAATTAGCTTATACTGTAAGTAAAGTAGGAGATGGAATAAAAGAAGTATACACAGGTGAAGATGCTAACAGCTGGCACCGTGATTACGCTTACTTCGTGCACACTGGCCGTCCGTTCTTTCGTCGCGGAGGTCGTAACGACTATAGTTCTGGCGGTGCGGGTGTGTTCTATTCGCACTACACTACAGGTGGCACCAGCAGCGACAATTCGTTCCGCGTCGTACTTTGTCCATAGCACTTAACGATTAATTGTATTTCATGAATGTAAAAATAGCACATTTTATCAGGGCGAAATATACATTACCATTTTTATAATTAAAGAAAGGAAGAGTCAAAAAAATTACAAAAAAACGTTGCACTTATACTATACTTAGCATATAATGAAGCAAGAATAAAAATACATTCTTGCTTTTTATTTTATAAACAAAAAAAGAAGGGAATAAAAGATGAATATTAACATACAAAATATAATAGAAGTAACAAATGGAAAGCTTATTTGTGGTAATCAAAACTTAATTTGTCAAGATTTTTCAAAAGATACAAGAAGCATAAAAAGAGGCGAAGTTTATGTAGGAATAAAAGGGGCTAACTTGGATGGGAACACTTTATATGAACAAGCATTGCAAAAAGGAGCAGCAGCCTGCCTACTACAAAATGTACAAATAGACCCAAAAATCATAGAAAAATATCCAGATGCTACCATTGTTATAGTAGAAGACACGATAAAAGCCTTACAACAAATTGCAGCCTATAAAAGAAGTTTATATCACATACCAGTTGTTGCCATTACGGGAAGTGTAGGTAAAACCAGTACAAAAGACATGGTGGCAAGTGTGTTATCTCAAAAATATAAAGTATTAAAAACACAAGGAAATTACAACAATGAAATAGGATTACCATTAACCATATTAAGTCTAAAAAAAGAAGAAGCAATGGTGTTAGAAATGGGTATGAGCTCACTTGGTGAAATAAGTTTGCTTACCAGGATTGCAAAACCAGATGTAGCAGTTATTACCAATATTGGTACAGCCCACATTGGTATATTACGGTTCAAGAGAAAATATATTAAAGGCAAAGCTAGAAATATTAGAAGGGTTAAGTCCAAATGGAACAGTTGTTATAAATTATGATAATGACTTGCTAAACAATTGGTACCAAGAGCAAAAGCAAAACTATTCTATTATTACATATGGTATCAATAACCAAAGCCAAATTTGGGGGCAAAATATTAAACAAGAGGAAAGTAAAAGTAGCTGCGAAGTAACAATTCATGAAAAAAAGTACACTGTAAATATTCCAGTAGGGGGAGAACATTTTGTATCTAACAGCTTATGTGCCATAGCAGTAGCAACAGTATTTGAAATTCCAATGGAAAAGGCTCTAGAAGGAATTGTAAGTTTTGAGCTTACCAAAAAAAGAATGGAAATTAAAGAAGGAACAGCAGGTGCCACCATTATTAATGACTGCTATAATGCTAACTATGACTCTATGAAAGCAGCACTAAATTACCTAGCAAATACAAAAAAGAAGCGAAAAATAGCAGTATTAGGAGATATGCTAGAATTAGGAGATTATAGTATATCATTACACGAAAAAGTAGGAGAAGAAGTAGCCAAAGCCAAAGTTAACATTTTAATTTGTGTTGGTGAGCAATCAAAATATATAGCTAAAAAAGCTCAAGAACTAGGCATTGAGCAAAATAACATTTTTTTATGTAGTAACAATGAACAAGCAATTGACTTTTTACAAAAAAACTTACAAAAAGAAGATATTGTTTTATTAAAAGCCTCACTAGGTATGAAATTTAGCCAAATATGTGAAGCAATTTGCAAATAGTGAAAAATTGGTTTATAGGTAAACCTTTTAAAAACCTAAATATAGAAATGAGGAATTAAAATATGAGTAAAATAAAATTAGGAGTTTTATTTGGTGGAATGTCCACAGAACATGATGTATCCATTGTTTCAGCCACCTCTATTATCAAAAATTTAAACAAAGAAAAATACGAAATAACACCAATCTATATAAGTAAACAAGGTACTTGGTATCAATACACAAAACCAATAGACCAAATACAAGTGCTAAAGGTAGGAGAAGAAATAAGCGAGCTAAAACCACTTACTAATGAACTAGAGTGCCTAAGAAAGCAAGACATTGTGTTTCCAGTACTACATGGACTATATGGTGAAGATGGAACAATACAAGGCTTGCTAGAACTTTTGAAAATAAAATATGTAGGTTGTAGGGTTTTAGGTTCTAGTGTTTGTATGGATAAAGCATACACCAAAATTATTTTTGAAAAAGCACAAATTATGCAAGCAAAATACTTATACATAAAAGCAATAGAAGGCACTTATTGTGAAATAGACAAAAATTTTAATCCTATATCAATTACAATGGAAGAGCTGGCTGAGAAAGTGGAACAAACCCTACATTTCCCAGTATTTGTAAAACCATCTAACTCAGGCTCATCAGTAGGAATTGAAAAGGCAAAAAATAAGCAAGAACTTAAACAAGCAATTGAATTTGCAGCACAATATGATACCAAAATTTTAATTGAAGAAGAAATTATAGGAAGAGAAGTAGAATGCGCAGTCCTTGGTAATGAAACCGTAAAAGCCACCTGTGTAGGAGAAATCTTACCAGCAGAAGAATTTTACACCTTTGATGCTAAATATAAAAATGCAAGCTCAAGAACTATCATTCCAGCATCAATAGAATCAGAAAAACAAGAAGAAATCAAAAAATTAGCTATTAAAGCTTTCCAAGCAGTAGACGGTAAAGGGCTGTCTAGAGTAGACTTTTTTATTAAAAAGGAAACAGGAGAAGTATACATTAATGAAATAAACACCTTGCCAGGTTTTACACAAATTAGTATGTACCCAAAACTATGGGAAGAAAGTGGCATAAGTTATACAAAATTATTAGATGAATTAATAGATTTAGCATATTAAATAAGGAGGAAATGTGATTTAAGCAAAAGGTTATCTCTTTTGCTTAAAATCACACACCAAGATAAAATGGAAACAATACAAAATATCCAAGAAGAATTACAAAATATACTATCACCTAAAAGATATATCCATTCTATAGGGGTCATGAAAATGGCACAAAAACTAGCAAAGCACTATTGCTTAGATGAGCAAACAGCAGCATTAACAGGGCTAGTACATGATATTGCAAAAGAACTTACCAAAGAACAAAGCATGGAATATATACAGCAAAATCATATTGAAATAGATCAGATAGAAAAATACAATCATAAGTTGTTACATGCTAAAATAGGAGCACATATGGCAAAACAAAAATACCAATTTAATGAATCAATGGAAAAAGCCATAAGGTACCATACTACAGCAAGTGTTCATATGGACAAGCTTGCAAAAATTATTTATATAGCAGACAAAATAGAAGAAAATAGAAACTATGAACAAGTAGAAAATTTAAGGCAGCTAGCGCTAGAAGACTTAGATAAAACGATGCTAACCATTCTAGACTTTACTACAAAAGAAAACATAGACAAAGGAAAACTTTTACATCCAGATGGAATTAATGCAAGAAATGCACTTTTATTAAAAAATAACTAAAAACCTATTTATTTACTAAAATAACTATGATATAATCAGCCTATTACAAAAGATAGCAATAATAAAAAGCATACTATGGGGGGCAAATGCTATATGATATTCAAAGATTATTATAAAATATTAGAATTAAATGGCAATAAAGTAACACCAGAAGAAATTAAACAAGCCTACAGGGAACAAGCAAAAAAATATCATCCAGATGTTAATACAAAAAATAGCTTTTCAGAAGAACGATTTAAAGATATAAACGAAAGCTATAAAGTTTTATCAGACCCAGTAGCCAAAAAAAAATATGACAGAATGTGGAATACACATGTAGGAAAAAAACAAAAAACATCTTATGAAGAAAGCAAAAGAAGTAGTGACAATATTTTTAGCGATTTTTTCCAAATGTTTTTTGGAGATAACAAACAAGAGATGGAATCGGATTCTTCAAAACAAAATAATAAAAAAGTACCAGTAAAAGGTGAAAACATAGACACACAAATAGATGTATCTATAGCAGAAGCCTTTTATGGAGCAGAAAAGAAAATAACCTTAAGAACTCAAAATGGCAAAATGAAAAATTTCAATGTTAAAATACCAACTGGTATTAGAAATGGCGAAAAAATACGTCTAATGGGTCAAGGAAAACCCGGACAAAATGGTGGAAAACCCGGAGACTTATTAATTAAAATCAACATAGAAAATGACACAAATTATAGCTTAGCAGGGGTAGACATGATAACCAACCTATATTTAGCTCCATGGGAAGCAGCATTAGGTACAAAGATAGAGTTGCAAACCATTGATGAGCAAGTATTAGTTTATATACCACAAGGAACACAAAGTGGAGAGAAAATATGCATTAAGCAAAAAGGCTACCATAATGGTCAAGCAGGTAGAGGAGACTTAATAGCCAATGTAAAAATTATGGTACCAAAGAATATGACAGAACAAGAAAAGGAATTATTTGAAACATTAAAAGAAAAATCAAGATATAATCCGAGAAAAATCTACAGTTGACATAAACAAAATAAGCGAAAAAGCTTGACATAGCTATTAATATGTACTATAATTAAATATAGTGATGAACAAAAGAAAAGCTTATGTATTGCACTAGGATTGATAGAAAAGGAGTGTAAAAAGATGAACCAAATACAAGGGAAACACTTTAGTATTACAGATCCTCAAGGAGTAAATACAGTTATATACAGAATCAACAAAACAGATAAAAAATTATTAGATGAATTTCCAAAATATACAGTAGAAAGACTAGAATACGCAGAAGAGCTAAATGGTAGCCTAAAAAAGAAAACCTTTTTTATTGATGCACCACAATTAGAAGAAGAACTTGTTATTTTATCTTTTGGTAAAGATAAAGTAGTAGTTAATATGGGCTTACTTGCACAAGACAAAGTAAAAATTGCAAAACGTCCTATCCCAATCAAGTTTGACACTTTATACTCTGAAAAAGAGACAGAATATAAAGAATTTAAATACACACCAGACCTAAAAAGGCCTATTTCCATTATAGACCCAGAAACAACAGAAGAAGTAAAACCAACTTTATATGTTGACCAAATCACAAATGAAATAAAAGGCAAATGCAAATTAAAACCAAATAAGTCCTATTTTGCCTTCGAAATAAGAGATAAAAAAGAGGACAATTAGAAAGGGGTTTAAAAAGATGAAAAGTACAAATGTACCTTCAAATGATAACCAACAAAATAAATCAGAAATTACAATGATAGCAACAAAAATCGTTGACAAACAAAATGAAAACAATTTTCAATTAATAGCAGGAGAAAATGGAAAAGCAGATATTTATGATTACATAGTGCAACAATTAGGACCTGAAATACCAGTTGGAAATGCTATTTTAAAAGAAGATGGAAAACTAATTGCAAATGGCAAAGAACTAACCATGAAAAATGGAATAGAAGCAATCAAAAATGTAAAACAAAATCAAAACAAAAGAAGCCAATTACAAAACAAAAAGCAAGAAATCGAAACCTATAGATAACCAAAGAAAAAGGTGATGAAAAACCATGAATTATAAAGTAAAAAAAGCTATGAAAGCAAATAAAGCAAGTCTAGTAATTATAGCAGTATTATGGCTAATCTTAACTGTAGTACTTGTTTCACCAATCGCATATTCCATTGCCGAGGCGAAAGCAGACAATGGAATTTTTAGTATGTCAAAATTTATGGAAAACCTTGTACCAGCAATTACTAGTTTTAATACATTTTTCAAAATATTTGCAGCACAATATATAGGCATATTCTTCAAAACACTATTATACTTTACCATACTATATATTATATTTGCAACAATAGGCATATTTAAATCAAAACCAAAAAATGAATATACTGACATCGAGCATGGTTCAAGTGATTGGAGCATTGGGGGAGAACAATATAAAATTTTAAGCAAGCATAAAGGGATATTATTAGCACAAGACCATTATCTACCAGTAGATAAAAGAGGAAATGTTAATGTTTTAGTAGTAGGACGGTTCAGGTTCTGGTAAATCAGCATCCTACTCTATACCAAATGCTTACCAAATGTTAGGTTCTTATATATTTACAGACCCAAAAGGGGAACTATATGATAAAACAGCAGGATACTTAAAACAAAATGGATATGAAATAAAAGTATTAAACTTAGTAAACCCATCCAATAGTGATGGATATAACCCATTAATGCACATCTCTAGCGAAATAGATGTAGATGTTATAGCCAATACCATTGTAAAAGGCCAAAAAACAGAAAGTGGAAGTGACCCATACTGGGATGATATGGCAGAGATGTTATTAAAAGCATTAATCTATTATCTAATTGCAACAAGACCAGAAGAAGAACAAAACTTAGCTAGTTGCTCAGAATTAGTAAGAGCAGCAAACACAAATGGAGGAAGTAACTTACTAACAGAACTTATGAATCAGCTACCTTATGATCACCCAGCTAGAATGTACTATAAATCAATAGAAATAGCGCCAGAAAAAACTTATGGCTCTATTCTAAGCTCTCTACAATCAAAACTAGGTAAATTCGATTCAAAAGAAATTGCAGAGGTAACCTCAACAGATACCATAAACTTTGAACAAATAGGCTCTCAAAAAACAGCAGTATATGTTATCTCATCAGATACGCATACAGCCTATGACTTCTTACTAACAATATTCTTCTCTCAAATGATACAACAACTATATAACTTTGCAGACGCAAATGGAGGAAGGCTAAAAGTACCAACCTTTTTCATATGTGATGAGTTTGCTAATATTGGTAAGATACCAGACTTTGATAAAAAAATATCCACCAGTAGAAGTAGAGGAATTTCCTTTAGTGTTATATTACAAAACCTAGACCAATTAGAAGCAGTTTATGAAAAATCATATGAAACCATCATGGGTAACTGCGATACACACGTATTCCTAGGAAGTAACTCCTTTAAAACAGTAGAATACTTCTCCAAAGCTTTAGGTGAAAAAACCATTATCAGAGATAGTAGATCAATTAATAGAGATAAACAATATCATAGACAAGGTGTTAGTGATTCAGACCAAGTAATGGCAAGACCACTTATGACTCCTGACGAATTAAGAAGAATGGACAATGATGAATGTATTATTTATGAAAAAGGAATCAAACCAATCAAAGCTCAAAAATACTACTATTTTGAAAGTCCAATGGTAAAAAAACTTTCCGAATATACCTTAAATCACTTAGAATTTAATATTGAAGATAGAGGAAAATGGAGAAAATATAACCCATATAACCCTTATGTAGAAGAAAAAGAAGGAGTAGCAAAACCAGACTTAAAAGTAGAATCATTAGATGACCTATTTGAAGATGAACCACAAGTAAGTCCTCAGCCAAAACCAGAAAATGACCCAATACCTACAATAGATGTTTTAGACAATGACTTTCAAGATGTAGCACCAATATTGCCACAAGATTCCAAAGAAACAGACGAAGTATTTTCCATTGATGTACAAAAAGAGCTAGAGGCAAAATTTGATGAACTATTTGGTCCAATTGATGATAATAACTAATAATAGATAACTCTTATGAAAAATAAGAGTTATTTTTTTGTATAGGAAATATGTTACATATATCTCAAAGACTAGATAAGTAAAATGTCTTTCTTATTGGCATAAAGTTTTGTATTAAAATAAAAACAAATGTTTTAAAAACTCTTGACGAATGACCTAAAATAAGATAAAATACAAAAAGAAAAATAAAAAATAGGAGAAAAAAATGAAATTTGTACATATAGCAGATATACACTTAGATACACCATTTACATTGCTTAGCCAAAAAGGTGATTTTGGCACAATAAGAAGGCTAGATCAAAGAAATGCCCTAAAAACAATGATAGAATATATCAAGCAAAACCAAATACCATACCTATTTATAGCAGGTGACTTATATGAACATAACTATATCAAAAAAAGTACTATCGAATATATAAATGACCTATTTAAAACTATACCACAAACCAATATTTATATTACACCAGGTAACCATGACCCATACATAAAAAACTCTATGTATGAAAGCTTTGAATGGAGTCAAAACGTCAAAATATTTACCTCAAAAATAGAAAAAGTAGAAATGCCACAAGTAGATATTTATGGAGTAGGATTTGACGACTTTTATTGTCAGGACTTAGGAATAGAAGATATCCAAATACAAAATAAAAACAAAATAAATATTTTAGTAACCCATGGTTCACTAAATGCCAGCGACAAAATGCAGCTACAATATAACCCTATATCCAAAAGCAAACTACAAAATATAGGTTTTGACTATGTAGCATTAGGGCATATACATAAATTAGATTATAATCAAGAACCAAATCAAAACATAGTATATCCAGGTTCTACCATCTCTATGGGGTTTGATGAATTAGGGCAACATGGATTTATTGAAGGCAATTTGCAAAAAGGAGAAGTCAAACTACAATTTATACCAGTAGATACCAAACAATTTGAAGAATTAGAATTAGACATTACAAATCAAAAAGACCAAGAAGAATTAATCGAAACCTTAAATCATCTTTCCTTAAAAGAAAATAATTTATACAAAATTATTTTAACAGGCATAAGGAATTTTGAAATAGAAATAAATGATATTTATAAATTAATAACCAATTCAAATATTATAAAAATAAAAAATAAAACAAAATTAAATTATGCATTAGAACAAATGCAAAATAATTACACATTAAAAGGTATTTTTATAAAGCAAATAATGCAAGAAATGCAGGATAATAATTATACACAAGAAGAATTAGAGCAAATATTAGAAATGGGCTTGTCTGTTTTAGAATAAATAAAAAAATAGGAGAATTAATTTGAAAATAAAAAATATAAAAATAAATGCATATGGTACCTTAAAAGAAAAAGAAATTAAATTGCAAAATAATATCAGTATTATTTATGGAAAAAATGAAAGTGGAAAATCAACCTTATTAAATTTTATAAAAAATACTTTTTATGGAATTTCCAAAAATAAAAATGGAAAAGAAATTTCAGACTATGAAAAATATATACCATGGAATGGAGAAATCTTTTCTGGAAAAATAGAATATGAATTAGAAAATACACAAAATAAATATGAAATATATCGTGATTTTCATAAAAAAAATCCAAAAATATTTAATCAAAATATGGAGGATATTTCAGGTCAATTTGAAATTGACAAAAAGGATGGGAGTCAATTTTTCTATGAACAAACAGGAGTCAATGAGCAAACCTATCTTTCTACTATTATGGCACCACAACAAGAGGTCATTTTAAGTACACAATCACAAAATGCACTAGTACAAAAAATAGCAAACCTTGGGGGAACAGGGGATGACAATATCTCTTTTAAAAAGGCAATCGAAAAACTAAACAAAAGGCAACTAGAAGAAATAGGAACCCAAAGAACCCAAGATAGACCACTAAACCTACTTCAGAATCGTAATAAACAAATAGAGTTTGACTTAAAGGATGAAAAAATACATTCAGAAAACAAACAAAAATTTGAAGAACAAAAAAGCCAAATAAAAACACAATTAGAACAAGAAAAACAAAAAAATAATTTAATTTGTGAATTAATAAAAATATTAAATGAAAAAGAAATAGAACAAGAAAAAAATAATTTCAAAAATAATTTAAAAAATGAAACACAAGAAAAAATTAAAAAAATAGAACAAGAAAAAAATGAATTTATAAAAAATAATACACAAAAAAATAA
>CANSJB010000046.1 GCA_947647115.1 uncultured Clostridium sp.
TTTTTTATTTATTGGTAAATATTTTTTTTAAATTAAACAACACCATAAACTTCAAAAAAAAGATTGATTTTATAAATCAATCCATTACTTCAATACATATTATGAATTACTTTCTTTTGTATTAGAAAGCTTTTATACTATATATGATAACCTTTTTCCATTTGGTTAAGGTGAGCATGGATTGCTTCTTTTTTTGACTGTTTTATTATACAGTACTTTTCGCCTAGTTGTCAAGTACTATTTCGAATTTTTTTATATTTTTGCTTGACTTTTTGCTATTTTTGTAATAAAATAGGTACGTTATTATGGATGTAACTATTTTTTAGCTTCTCCCCGGTAGCTTACAAAGTAGTTTCATATAGATAATGTTTTGAATAATGAAATGGAGGGTATGAATTACCATGAATAACACAACTTACAGTGTAAAAAAGAATGAAATTGAAAGTAAATGGTACTTAATTGATGCTAGTAATAAACCATTAGGTAGAGTAGCTGCTGAAGCTGCTAAACTATTAAGAGGAAAACATAAACCAACCTATACTACTCATATGGATGTTGGCGACCATGTAATTATTATTAATTGCAATAAAGTTGTTTTAACAGGTAAAAAACTAGACCAAAAAATTTATAGAAGTCACTCAGGTTATATTGGAGGAATGAAAGAAACTACTGCTAGAGAATTAATGGCAAAAAGTCCTGAAAAAATGATGACACATGCTATCGTAGGTATGCTTCCTCACACAAGACTTGGTAGACAAATGGCTAAAAAATTAAGAGTATATGCTGGCAGCGAGCATGAAAATATTGCTCAAAAACCTGAAGTTTGGGAGGTAAAGTAAAATGGCAAAAGCAGATAAAATAGTATTTTTAGGAACAGGTAGAAGAAAAAAATCAATTGCTAGAGTTAGATTAGTAGATGGTGGTAAAGGCTTAATTACTGTTAATGGTAAGTCTTTAGATGAATACTTTGGTACTGATGTATTAAAAGTTATTGTAAAACAACCATTAGTAGCTACTAATACTTTAGATAAATATGATGTTATTTGCAAGGTAACAGGTGGTGGCTTTACAGGTCAAGCAGGCGCTGTTCGCCATGGTATTGCAAGAGCTTTAAATACAGCAAATAGTGAGTATAGACCAGCTCTTAAATCTGCAGGTTTCTTAACAAGAGACCCTCGTATGAAAGAAAGAAAAAAATACGGTCTTAAAAAAGCTAGAAAAGCTCCACAATTCTCAAAAAGATAAAAAAGAAAAGCTCAAAAGTTTTTATACTTTCGAGCTTTTTTATTTTAATTTATTCTTCTTGCCTTCTTATCCTTTTTATGAAAGTTCTTGTAATAAGCTTTCATAGGCTTCTTTTGCTAAACCATCTTCATATTTTTCATCTTGATATCTCATAATCAGCCAATCATGTGCTGCTTCTTTTGTTTCTTTTACTACTATTGGCTTATTATTTTGTTTTGCTTTTTCTTGCAATATTTGTACATCTGGGTTTAATATATCATTTGTACCAGTATATATTACTAAGTTATTCACATATTGTATTGGACCATATAAAGGGCTTACTAAATAATTTTTAGTTTCTTCTTCTGCTCCTGCATAGGAAATTCCTGCAAGTTTTAATAATTCTTGATTTAACATCTTGTCCTTTTCTTGCACCTGTTTTATTTTAGGGTTTGTCATAGTTACATCCAGCCAAGGAGAAATTAAGATTGTTTTGCTTGGTACTTTTTTACTTTTTTCTTTACTACTTTCCTCTCCCACTTTTTCCATCAAAGCAAGTGCCATACCACCACCTGCAGAGTCTCCCATTACAATTAAATTATGTGACTCTACCTTATTGGTAATTTCTTGATATAGTGGATATATCATATTAAATACATCTGTATAATGGTATTGCGGTGCTAATGGATAGTCTGGTACTATAATAGTAGCTTTTGTATCTTGTGCTAATTTACTTAAAAATTCCCAGTGTGCATTACTTAGCTCTGCTATGTAAGAGCCACCATGTAAATAAAATATTACCTTTTTGCTTTTATCCTTTTGTTTTGTACTCATTACAAATACGCTTCTACCTTGATAGTTTTGTTCTTTTACATTACATTCTTTTTTGATTTTTTCTGGTATTTTAGAGGTAATATTCCCATGAAAAAGATATACTAACATAGCAATTGTTAGTATTAATAATATTATTACAGTAATTAGCATAATCATTAATATAGCATTCTTGTCATGTTTCATCTTCTTAAATTCCTTACTAATTTTTTCATTTTAAAAATGGAACTTTCTTTTTATTTTTTCTTTAAAACCTATTTTTTCTCCTTTTGGCTCTTTGGTTTTTACTTTTTCAATTACCTTTTTTAAACTTAGCATTTCTATTTTAGGATATAGTACAGTTCGGCTTTTGTTATACACTCCATTTGTTTCAATTGTAAATGGAATCCCTTGACTTTGTAAAAACTCAAAAAAATTCTTTTCTACTTTTGCGTTTTTTAAAATAGAACTGATAGAAAATACAATGTTACTCCCATAAGAACAGGCTGTACATTTTATTTTTTCTGCCCTTTCTGGTGCTATGATGAAAAATATTTGATCTACATATGCTTCATATTCTGGCAGAATATTTATTTTTCCTAAGTTTGAAAATGTGGTAGTAGTATATTTTTGTATTTGACTATAAATTAGTTTTAAAATCAACTTTTTAATGGCAAGTGGTATCATCCTAATATAAATGCTATTTCCTAACTTTACCGTATGTGCCATAGTTTTTTCCATTTCTTCTTTTTGCAATTTATTTTTAAAATTATTTCTAACATAGGCTAATATTAAGTCAAAGTCCGTTAGGTCTAGTTGTTTACGATTTGCTACGATTGTCATATAAGAAAAAAAGTTAGTAATGGTAGTAGAGTTAAAATAATTCTTTAAGTTTACAGGTATACATACTTTAATGGGCTTATTTGTTTTTTCTTTTTTTTGTTCTTGGTAAATACTATATATTAGCACTGCTGTAAAGTATTGTGATATTGTTACTTTTAGTCTTCTACAAGTTTTAATAATTGGTTTTAAACTAATAAAGCCATGCGTAACACCTATTTGATATGGTAATAATCTTTTTCCTTTTAATATATAAGCTTTTTGTGAGTTTTCTTGTTTATGTAAATGCTTATTATAATTTTTTAAATAGCTATCTTCTATATTTTGTGCATCTGCTGCTATCTGCTTACTTATTATTTGCTCTTTAAAAGTATTTGGGTAGCATTCATTCAAATATTGATAAACTATTGCCTTTACAAACTCAGCTGCTGTATTTCCATCTGTTAATGCATGAAATATCTCCACATTTATCTTATTTTGATAGTATGTTACTTTAAATAAATAGCCATTATTTGACTTTTTGTCCATATAACTACAAGGATATGTTTCTTCTTTAGAAACTATCACTTCTTTTTGGTTTTCTTCTAGATAATACCAAAAAAATCCCTTTTTTAAACATACTTTAAAAGATGTGAAAATTTCTAATACTTTTTCTACTGCTTGTTTTAAAATAATTGGCTGAATTTCATTTGTTAGCACCACAGATATGCGATAAATACTACTAAACTTTTTGTTTCCTACAATCGGAAAAAGCTTTGCAGAGTTATCTAACCTTCTCCATTTTATTTTTTCTTTTTTATATATCATCTTTATATTTTTACCTTTTTTTATTTTCTTTTGCCTTATTGTACTATAATTACTTTGAAATTTCAACTGTTAGTCATATAAAACTTAGCATGACTTTTTTGCTACAGCTCATTTACTACTTCTTTTGATTTAAAAATTTTATGTTCTTAGTAGTTAAAAAAATTGAAAGGCTCAGCTTACAAGCTGAGCCTCTTTTTTAAGAAAACTATTTAGATTGTTTTGAGAATCTAAGCCCATTGGCTTTGCCACCGCGAACAGCTCTTTCTTCCTTGTTTTTCTGCAAAATCTCCTGAGTTTCATTATACAAAACATTATTGAAAGTCGGCAAAACCTCAGTCAAATCACTGTATACAGTACTTTTGGAAACACCAAAAATTGCTGATACTTGCCGCACAGTTGCTTTGTTTTCAATCATATACCATGCCTCTTGTTCTGCCCGTTTAATCATCTCGTCGGTTATTCGCATAATAGCTTATACCTCTCTTCTTAAATTTGGTTTTTAACCATTGTTTTATATTATACCATAATTTTCCATCTCTTTCAAGCTATTATAGCCATTCTCCATACTTTTTAATATATTCCTTTTTTACAATAGTTGCTATAAAACAATATAAAATAGGTATTCCAATAATAATGATGATGATATATTTTAATGGAATAGCTACTAAACCTAATAAATTTCCGAAGTTTTGTAAATGGTATGATAATAGCAATTATGCTTAGTAAAATAGAACTTGCATATACTAAGCTAGAGCTATTACTTTGAATAAATGGTGTCTTGGCAGTTCTAATAATGTGCAGGCCAATTAAATTAGATACTACGCCATAAGAAAACCATATACTTTGAAATAGGGCTGCTTGTCGAATTTCAAAACCAAACCATAAACTGCTAAATACTAATAAATCAAATATGGAGCTAGTTGGTCCCATCCATAACATAAAAGTTTTTATCTGTTTTAAATTCCATTTTTTTGGCTTTTTCAAATATTCTTTGTCTACATTGTCATATGGTAAAGATAATTGTCCAATGTCATATAAAAGGCTTTGTACCAGAAGTTGTATTGGTGTAATTGGGAAAAACGGCAAAAAAATACTTGCAATTAAAATAGATAGTACCTCACCAAAATTAAAGCTTACTGCCATTTTAATGTATTTTTGCAGATTCCCAAAGGTTTTTCTTCCTTCTATTACTCCATCTGTTAATACATTTAAGTTTTTCTCAAGCAATATAATATCTGCTGTTTCCTTTGTTATATCTACAGCTGTATCTACTGATATGCCAACTTCTGCATCATTTAAAGATGGCGCATCATTAATTCCATCTCCCATATAGCCTACAATATTTCCTTGTTCTTTTAATACACGTACAATTCTCGCCTTTTGAATGGGAGAAAGTTTAGCATATACATTCGTTTTATTTAAGAGCCTTGCTAATGCTAGGTCAGAAAGTTTATCTATTTTATTGCCTAATATGATTTTATCAGTATTAATATTTACTTTTTGGCAAATTGTTTTTGTTACATATTCATTATCTCCTGTTAATACCATAACACGAATTCCATCTTGGTTTAATCTTTCTATTTCTTCTTTTGCACTTTCTTTTGGTGGATCTAAAAAGCCTACAAAACCAATTAATGTCATATTTTGCTCTTCTTTTTTTGTATAGCTTTGTTTTGTTTCTTCTATTGTTTTAGTCCCTATGGCAATTACCCTAAGCCCTTCTTCATTTAAGCTTTTTACTCTATTTTTTATTTCTTGTTTTATTGGATTGTTTAATAGCTCTACTTCTTTATTATTTTGCATTTGTACCTGTGTACAAATATTTAGCATTTCTTCTACTGCTCCTTTTGTAATCATTTGTATTTCATTGTTAGCACTTAAAATAACAGATAATCTTCTTCTTGAAAAGTCAAATGGAATTTCATCTATTTTTTGATAATTGTCTATCATGTCTTCCCATTTTTGCTCTTTTACTCTAGTTATAATGGCTTCATCAATATTTCCTTTTAAACCAGTTTGAAAATAAGAATTTAAAAATGCTATTTTTAGTACATTACTATCTTCTTGTCCGTGTACATCTAAGTATTTTTCTAATATAATTTTATCTTTGGTTAATGTACCTGTTTTATCTGTACATAAAATGTTCATTGCTCCAAAAGATTGTATACTATCTAACCTTTTTACAATTGTTTTTTTCTTAGCCATGTTAGTGGCTCCTTTGGCTAAACTAGAAGACAACAAAACAGGTAATAGCAATGGTGTAATTCCTATGGCTATAGCTACTGCAAATGTAAATGCAGTTAAATTGTTGTGTTTAAAAGCATTGACAAAAAAAGTAATTGGAATTAGCACTAACATAAAACGAACTAGTAATTTACTAATACTTTCTATTCCTTTTTGAAAAGCTGTTTTTGGTTTTCCCTGTCCTAAGCTTTGTGCTATTTTTCCAAAATATGTGTCATCTGCAATTTGAAATACTACACCTTTTCCTGTGCCACTCATTACATTAGTTCCCATAAAACATATCGTATCTAAATTGGTAATATCTTCTATTTGTTCTATTGTTTTATTTTGCGTATTTTCTAGTTTTTTTACTGCTTCTGACTCTCCTGTTAAACTAGACTGTACTACATATAAATCTTTTTGTTCTATTATTTTTAAGTCTGCTGGTATTAATTCTCCAGCTGACAAAACTACAATATCTCCTATGGTAATTTCATCTAAAAATACTTTTTCTTCTTTTCCTTCTCGTAAAACTGTTACTTTTACAGCAACTAATTTTTTCAGCTTTTGGGCAGCTTTATTAGACCTATACACTTCAAAAAATTCCAAAAATGTACTAATAAAAACAAGTGCAATTACAACTGCTATGTTGGCATAACTAGAGTTTTGTTGCAACATGACATCTGTATAAAAAAGTACCAGTATTATTCCTAATAAAATAAGGTTAAATGGATTTATAAAACTTTGCCACAAATACCAATACCATTTTTTTGGTTTGGCTTGTTTTACTTGATTGATTCCATATTGCTCTTGCCTTTGCTTTATCTGGCTGTTACTTAAACCTATATTTTCTATGTTATGTTGCTTTAAAAACTCTTGTGGGTTTTGCATACAAACTTTTCCATAGGTTTGCTTTATATCTATTTTTTCTTCTATTTCTTCTTTTGGCATATCTCTTCTCCTCTTTTTCTTTTTTTGTTAGTATTCCACAAAATATTAATTTTAAAACAGTTTACAGTTATAATTTTATAGTTTTAACATAAAATGTAAAAATGGAGGTTACTATGATAAAAGACACTCTTGAAACAGGAAATCATTTTAGCATACCTAAAAGAAAAGGACATTTTATGGTATTGATTTGTTCTTTGAAAAAAAATATATTGACACTCCTATTTTGTCTACTTTGTGCTGGCTTAATTTTATTTTCTAATGCTAATTTTAGAGCTGCTGAAAATGGGCTATATTTATGGGCAACTTCTGTCATACCTGCCTTATTTCCTTTTTTTGTGGCTACTGAATTACTTAGCAATACTTGTATTATTCCATTTTTAGGCAAATATCTAAGTCCTATTATGAGACCACTTTTTGGTGTACCTGGTGAGGCTGCTTTTGCTTTTTTAATGGGACTAATTAGTGGTTACCCTGTAGGTGCTAAAATTGTTAGTAATTTTTATGAAAATGGTATTTGTAGTAAAGAAGAAGCCGAAAGAATGCTTAGTTTTACCAACAATTCTGGTCCTTTGTTTATTATTGGAACTGTTGGTGTTAGCTTGTTTGGCAATAGTACTTTAGGCATTTTACTTTTTATAACACATATTTTAGCTTGTATTAGTGTAGGAATTACTTTAAATTTGTTTGGCTTTTCTAAACATTCTGCTTCTCATTTTAAATCAAATATTCCTACTACTAAACAAGAGCAAACTGTTACCTTTTCTTCTTTAGGTGAAGTTTTAGGAAAAAGTATTACCAATTCTATTTCTACTATTTTATTAATTGGTGGCTTTGTTGTTATGTTTAGTGTTATTATTTCTATTTTAACTCAAAGTCATTTGCTAGAAATTGCCTCTTCTAGCCTTGAACCTATTTTTTCTGCACTGCATATTCCTATTTCATTGACACAACCTATTTTGTGTGGAATGGTAGAGCTAACCAATGGTGTTAATGCAGTGGCGAATGTTTCCTTAAAAGAAATTTCTGTTAGTGTTACAGTATGTGCTTTTTTACTTGGCTTTGGTGGTTTTTCTGTGTTACTACAAGTATTTAGCATTATTAGTAAACATGGCCTATCTATCAAAAAGTATTTTATAGGCAAACTATTACAAGGAACTTATGCTGCTTTGTATACTTTTATTGCTTTTTGTATTTTTCCTATGTTACAGTTTAATCTATAGTTTTATTAACTTATTGAAATATAAAACTACAATAATGGGTTTATAGGTAATGCCCTTCTAAAAAACCTAAATATATGATTACAAGAAGGTATGTAATATGGATAAAAACGACCCTAATTTTAATTTTCCCCCTTTTATGAATTATGATTTAGAGGCCAACTCTATGATGGGTGATCCTGGTATGTTTAATCCCATTGTGCAATATGAACAAGCTTATATGTATTACCGTTATTTAACACAACAGTTAGAATATAAAATAAAATGTAAAGAGTATGAAAAGCTTTGTAATCATGGAAAAATAGAAAAAAAATTGGAATAAATTTGCATTTTTTTGCAATTAGTGCTATAATAGATCCATTACACTAAAAGGAGGACCTATTATGAATCAGATTGTTCAAATGAACACTGATGAGCGGAGCAGCGATGTTCCTTTGAGTGCCGAAGCTCAGGATGTTATCGACTTAATTGAGGAAGTAACCAAGAGAATATCTTCTCTTTCTGCTTCTGATATTTATGTGGTTGGCCAGCATCTTCGCGAGGCGAATACCAAAATTCGGCATTACTTGCAGGTGACTCACTCTACGAGCCACCGTTAATACGCTACACCCCAAAACACTCTCTAAAAATTAGAGAGTGTTTTGGATTGAAAACAAAAAAAATACCATCCTTTTGGGAATGATATTTGTATTCGTCTATTCTATTAACTCGAAACAGAAATGTTAATGGTAGCGAGGGTGAGACTCGAACTCACGACCTTCCGGGTATGAACCGGATGCTCTAGCCAGCTGAGCTATCTCGCCATCTATTTTCATTTTCTAACGCAGTTATTATTATATTATCTGATAGCTTGTTTGTCAATACTATTAAAAGAAAAAAGTTGATATTTCACAACTTTTTTCTTTTATTCTCCTCTTTCTTTGCCATCTGAATTTGCTTTTATATTTTCTTGTTTTATTTTGCTAATAGCTGCCTCTGGGTTAGTTTGTACTTTTTCTACTAAATCAGCTTTGTTTTTTCCTGCTCCTTGTTTATTAGAAGTAGTTGTATTTCCGTAATATTTATTTTCTATTTGTGATATATTTTGTTTTAGTGAATTTTGTAATATATTTTTTAAATTCGTATCTTGTATATTTTCTATATCATTTTTATCAGAATAGTCCTCACCTAAAGTTACATTCCAAAAATGGCTTAATTTTTCTTTTATTTTCATATCTCTATTTTCTTAAAAAATGTTCTTTTTAAGAAGTTTCACCTCCATGGTTTTTTAAATACTTTTTTATTATATCATGTTTTATGCTAAAAATCAAGCAGTTTCTCTAAATTTATGTAAACTTTTATTCGTTTACTCTAAATTTTTCTTCCCTTAGTTCATATAATCTCTTAGTTTTTTACTTCTACTTGGATGTCTTAGTTTTCTTAGTGCCTTGGCTTCTATTTGTCTAATTCTTTCACGAGTAACCATAAATTCTCTACCAACTTCTTCTAATGTTCTTGCTTTTCCATCTTCTAAGCCAAATCTTAATCTTAATACTTTTGCTTCTCTTGTTGTTAAAGTACTCATTACTTCTTCTAGTTGTTCACGAAGTAAGGTATATGCTGCTGAGTCTTGTGGTGCTGGACTATCTTCATCTTGTATAAAATCACCCAAATGGCTGTCATCTTCTTCTCCAATTGGTGTTTCTAATGATACTGGGTCTTGCGCTATTTTTTGAATTTCTGTTACTTTTTCTACTGGTATTTCCATTTCTTCTGCTAATTCTTCTGGAGTTGGCTCACGTCCATTTTGTTGTAATAAATGTCTTGAGGTCCTAATTAATTTATTAATAGTTTCTACCATATGAACTGGTATACGTATTGTTCTTGCTTGGTCTGCAATGGCTCTTGTAATAGCTTGTCTAATCCACCATGTAGCATAAGTACTAAATTTAAATCCTTTTGTATATTCAAACTTCTCTACCGCTTTTATTAGCCCCATGTTACCTTCTTGTATTAAATCTAGAAATAGCATCCCTCTACCTACATATTTTTTAGCTATACTTACTACTAGTCTTAAGTTAGATTCTGTTAATTTTTGTTTTGCCTCTTCATCTCCATCTAAGATTTTTTTAGCTAAGTCTAATTCTTGTTCATAGGTTAATAATGGTATTTTTCCTATTTCTCTTAAATACATTCTAACTGGGTCATCGATGTTTACCCCTTCAATATTATTT
>CANSJB010000047.1 GCA_947647115.1 uncultured Clostridium sp.
TAACAAAAAAATTCCAAACAAAATCCTACAATAACCTTGAAAAAAAAGTAACTTTCGTATATAATACTAGCTATAAAAACAAGGAAGTAAAAAAACACACCAAGGAGGAAAACCAAAAATGGCAATGAAAGATAAAAACATATGGATATTAATATTATTTATACTAAGTGGTATTGTAGTCGGAGGACTATTAGGAGAACTTGCTTCACAAGTAGAGTTTCTATCTTGGCTATCTTATGGGCAAGAATTTGGGCTAACTACTCCGCTAGAACTAAACCTAAATGTAATTAGGCTAACCTTTGGGCTAATGTTTAAAATTAATATAGCAAGTATTATAGGAATTGTTTTAGCAATTTTTATCTATAAAAAAGTTTAAAAATGAAATATAGGGGCAATACTTTATTCTATAAGAAATAAAATTTAATTCAAAAATAAAATAGGGGGCACATCAAAAACAAAAAGAAAGGATTGTTATATATGACAATGAAAATGAAAGAGCTCCCTATTTCAGAAAGACCATATGAAAAATTGGAAATGTATGGAGAAAATGCACTATCTAATGCAGAATTACTAGCGATAATTATAAAAAGCGGAACAAAAGAAGAAAGCTCAGTCACGCTAGCTCAAAAAATACTTTCACTAGGCAAAAACTATCAGCAAAACAATTTAAGTTTTTTACAAGAACTGTCTTTACAAGAACTGATGCAAATACGAGGTGTTGGCAAAGTAAAAGCAATACAGCTAAAAGCAACATGTGAACTAGCCAAAAGAATAACCAAACCCATTGACCAAACCAAAGTAGAAATTAAAACAGATAAAGACATTGCAAACCTTGTAATAAATGAATTAAGATTAGAAAAAAGAGAAATAGTGAAAGTAATCATATTAAATTCCCAAAACACTGTTGAAAAAATACAAACCGTCTCCCTTGGAGGAAGTACTTTTGCAAGTTTAGAAAAAAAGTACATATTATTAGAAGCTGTAAAAAGGCAAGCACCTAAAATTGCAATAGTACATAATCACCCAAATGGTAACCATATGCCAAGCCTGCAAGACTGTAAGGCCACATTAGAACTCGAAAAAATTGCACAGGAATTGGGCATAGAGCTGCTAGACCATATTATTATAGCAGATAATAAACATACTAGTATAAAAGGGTATATCAAACAACTACAAATGAGAAAATAAAAGGTTTATAGGTAAAACCATAAAAACCTAAATTATTATATAGCAAGGAAGAAAAAACATGAAGCTATTTAATTTTAGTTCAAGAGACATTGGGGTAGACCTAGGAACTGCCAATATCATTATTACAATAAAGGGGAAAGATATTGTACTAAATGAGCCCTCTGTAGTTGCCATAGAAAAAAATACACACAGCATATTAGCAACAGGAAATGAAGCAAAAGAAATGCTAGGCAGAACCCCAGCAGATATTTTAGCCATAAGACCAATGAAAGATGGTGTAATAGCAGATTATACAGCAACAGGCCTTATGTTAAGAAACATGCTACAAAAAGTATGCCAAAAATATAACCTAGCAAGACCTAGAGTTGTAGTAGGAGTTCCATCAGGTATTACAGAAGTAGAAAAAAGAGCAGTAGAAGAATCTATTTTACAAGCAGGAGCAAGAGAAGTATACCTAATAGAAGAGCCTATGGCAGCAGCCATAGGAGCAGGATTAGAAGTATCAGAACCAGCAGGAAATATTGTAGTAGATATAGGAGGAGGCACTACAGAAGTTGCCATCATATCTTTAGGTGGAATTGTAGTTAGCAACTCCTTAAGAGTAGCAGGAGATGAGCTAAATCAAGATATTATAAACTATATCAAAAGAGAAATGAATTTAGCTATTGGAGAAACCACAGCAGAACAAATAAAAATTAATATTGGCTGTGCTATGCCTCTTATGGCAGAAGAAGCTATGAAAGTAAGAGGCAGAAACTTAGGGACAGGGTTACCAGAAACTATTATAATGACTTCAGGTCAAGCACAAATGGCTATGCAAGAATCCATAGAAAAAATAATAGATATTATCAAACAAACCTTAGAAAAAACACCACCAGAGCTTGCCTCAGACATTATGGAAAAAGGAATTGTACTAACAGGAGGAGGCGCATTAATACAAAATTTTGACAAACTACTAGCACAACAAACACAAATACCCGTTTATATAGCAGAAAAACCATTAGAATGTGTAGCAAAAGGAGCAGGGAAAACCTTAGAAGACTTAGAAAAGTTAAGAACCGTACTAAGCAGTACTAAAAGAAGATAAAATTTGGCTCTATCTCAAAACCAAATTAAGGAAAAGAAAGGAAAACATATGTATAAAAATAAAAAAACTGGAATCATAGGAATCATCATCACTATCATTATTTTAATACTAATCGTTATTCTATCTAATACCAATCTTCAAGAAATATCTTACCTAGAAAAAATAGTAAGCAGTATAGTCATGCCAGTACAAAATGGACTAACCTATTTAAAAAATAAAATAGAAGGCAATAACAGCTTTTTTGCTAACTTAGAAGACTTAAAAAAAGAAAATGAAGAACTAAAACAAAAAAATAGCGACTTAGAAAGAAATCTAAGAGAATTAGAAATTATCCAAGCTGAAAATGAAACACTAAAAGAATATGTAAACTTAAAAGATAAATATCCAGAATATGAGACTATACCAGCCTATATTATAGGGAGAGATATTAGCAATTATAGTAAAACAATCATTATTAATGTAGGAGAAAAAGATGGCATAAAACCAGATATGACAGTTATTGCAGACAAGGGACTAGTAGGGCATGTTATCTCTACCACACAAACTACAGCAAAAATACAAACTATCATAGATACAGCAAGCTCTGTTAGTAGCATTATTAGTACTTCAAGAGAAGCCATTATTGTAAATGGAACCTTAGAAAATGATAAATTATTAAAAGCAACCTATATCCCAACAGATATCACCTTACTTGAAAACGATAATATAGAAACATCAGGAATAGGAGGAATTTACCCAAAAGGTATTCATATTGGAACCATCAAACAAATTGTAAACACCAAAAATAGTATAGGAAGATATGCCTATGTACAAGCAGCCGTAGACTTTGATAAACTAGAGACAGTACTTGTCATTACCAATGAAAACTAAAAAGTAGGGGGCAAATCATTGAAAAAATTTTTAAGTATTTTAGCAATTATTCTCACCTTTTTCATTGTATACTTTTTACAAGCCAGCCTATTTACATGGTTTACCATAAATGGTGTAATGCCTAATTTATTGGTTATATTTATTTTATGGATAGGACTATTTATAGGTAAAAAAGTAGGATTTGGACTAGGACTCCTTTTTGGACTATACATAGACTTACTCTTAGGAAAAGCCATAGGCGCATCTGCTATTATGTTAGCCTTATTAGGCTTAGCAGCAGAATATATCGACAAAAGCTTTTCAAAAGACAGTAGAATTACAATTATGCTAATTGTAGCAATTGGAACAGCCATCTATGAAATA
The DNA here is from genome assembly GCA_947647115.1 of uncultured Clostridium sp. Lineage (GTDB taxonomy): Bacteria > Bacillota > Clostridia > TANB77 > CAG-508 > CAG-273. The sequence continues at coordinate 3,509 of CANSJB010000047.1, forward strand.
GGTATTTATGCCTTTCAAATTATAAAATGGGAAACAACTTTAGAATTATTTACATTTAGCAAGATATTAGTAATTGAAATGATCTATAATATGATACTAGTTATTATCCTATATCCACTAATGCAAAAAGCTGGCTATAAACTAGAAAGTATATTTAAAAATAAAAATGTACTAACAAGATATTTTTAAAAGATATTTCATGGAGAAAGGAGAAGTATAATATAGCAAAATTTAATTTTACTATATTGTATAAGGTGAAAACTTGGAATTAAAAAAACAACCAAATCAAAAATTGCGTTACAACATTTTAACCATCATAATATATGCAATTGGCATTATACTATTAGCCCAATTATTCAACTTGCAAATAGTACATGGTGAAGAATATAGACAAACATCTAACACTAGGTTAACAAGAGAAGCAACGTTAAAAGCAGCCAGAGGAAATATCACGGACAGAAGTGGTAATAACCTAGTAACTACTAAAATGGGCTCAAATTTAGAACTATATAAAACCAAAATTGATAACCAAACTTTAAACCAAACAATATTAAAAATAATAGAATTACTAGAAAAAAACAAAGACACCTACATAGACAATTTGCCAATTACAGTAGAACCATATGCTTTTAAACAAAAAGAAGAACAAGCTCAAAAAAAATGGAAAAAGGAAAATGACATAGACGAAAATGCTACAGCCGAGCAAGCCTTTCAAAAACTAAAAGAAAAATATGATATTCAAGAACAAAATCTACAAAAAGCAAGAAAAATAATGGTGGTACGCTATGAAATTACCAAAAACGTATTTAGTAATATCAAACCAATTACAATAGCAAAAAACATTAGTAATAAAAGCTTAAACCAAATTAGAGAACAAAGTAGCAAATTTCCAGGAACAGCTGTAAACAATGAACCAATTGTAACATACCCCTATGGTTCCTTGGCATCCCACGTACTAGGCTATGTAGGAGCTATTAATGAACAAGAATATGAGCAAAAAAAAGATACTTACAGTATGAACGACCAAATAGGAAGGTCAGGAATAGAATATAGCTTAGAAGAATATCTAAAAGGAACCGATGGTATCAAACAAATCGATATGTCGGTAGATGGAAGCATTACAGAAGAATACATTTCTCAAGAACCAGTAGCAGGTGCCAATGTTGCCCTAACCATAGATGCTAATATTCAGTTAGCAGCTGAAAAAGCACTAAAAGAAAACATACAAAAAATAGCAAATGGTGAATATGGTGAAAAATCACAAGCAAAAGCAGGAGCAGCCATTGTTATGAATGTAAAAACCGGAGAAGTATTAGCATTAGCAAGTTACCCAGACTATGAACCAGAGTTATTTATCAAACGGAATCACTAGTAAAAAGATGAAAGAATATAACGAAGGAAGTAACCTCTATAATAGAGCCATACAAGGTACTTATGTACCAGGTTCTACCTTCAAAATGGTAGTAGCAACTGCAGCATTAGAAACACAAACCATTACAACTGCTACTAAAATTAATGATACTGGTATTTATCCAAGAGGGCATAATCCAAGATGTTGGATATACAGTAGCAAGCATTATGGACATGGATACTTAAACATCACGGGAGCAATTGCCAAATCATGTAACTACTTCTTTTATGAAACTGGCTATAAAATGGGAATAGAACCAGTTATTCAATACGCTAAGATGTATGGACTAGGCACTAAAACTGGCATAGAACTATCAGGAGAAGAAACTGGCATTGTAGACCTAAAAAGCTACTGTGAGCAAACCGAAAATAGAAGTTGGAGTCTAGGAGATACCCTATCTGCTGTTATTGGACAAAGCTATAACAGCTATACACCAATACAAATGGCAAAATATATTAGTACTATAGCAAATGGAGGAACTCCAGTAGATGTCACATTAATTAAATCAATTACTAGTGTAGATGGCAAACAAATAGCAAAAAGTGAAATAGAAAACAAAGTAAATGAAAAATTAGGTATACAAACAAATAAATCACAAGAAAAATTAAACATAAAACCAGAAACCATTAAAACTTTACAAGAAGGAATGAAAGGTGTTACTAGCCAGCCTCGGTGGAACAGCTTATTACATTTTTTCAGACCTGGGAATGGACATTGCAGGAAAAACAGGTTCTGTAGAAACCAATGACAAAAACAAAGTAAATGGTTGGTTTACAGGATTTGCACCATATGATAACCCAGAAATTGCAGTAGTAGTACTAATAGAGGGCGCAGGCTCAGGAGGTAATACAGCACCTGCTGCAAAAGAAATTATACAAGAATATTTTGGTATCAACACCAACAAAATAACAGAAGATGTAACAGCAATTCCAAGCACTCCAATAACAAGATAAATAAAAAAGAAAGGACTAAAAAAATGAAAGAAAATAATATTATGATACAAACCAAAAAAGATAAAGTAATTTTAAAAATAGAAGACACAGCAGATCAAAAACAAATTTTGCAAGAATTAAAAAAGAAAATGACAGAACTAAAAAAATTATACCAAGATGAAACTACTCCAATATGGGTAACAGGCAAAATATTTAAAAATGAAGAAATGGAACAAATACAAGAAATGATACAAAAAGTAATAGAAGTAGAAGTAAAATTTGATAGCCCAAAAATACTAGGCTTGCATGGAATCAAAAAAACCTTCAGTAAGGAAATCGCAACCTCAGAAACCAAATTCCATAGAGGTTCTTTAAGGTCAGGTCAAAAAGTAGAATTTGAGGGAAGTTTAGTCATTTTAGGTGACGTCAATGCAGGAGCGGAAGTACTAGCTAGCGAAAATATCATCGTACTTGGCATCTTAAGAGGAATGGCACATGCAGGGGCTAAAGGTAATAAAGAAGCCATCATTGCAGCAGCATCTATTGAATCTATGCAAATTCGTATTGCCAACATCGTAAAAGAAATTGAAAAAGAAGAATTAGAAGATGAAATCAAAACCTGTGCTTATATTAATGAAGAAGATGAAATAATATTAGAATAAACACCTTATGTATTAACTACTTCATAGTGTCATTGGAACCCGATAAGTAATTTTCATGATTGTAAAATAGAGGGAATACTTTAAGTTATAAGGAGACGAAAGATGGGCGAAGAAATTGTATTTGTAACACACAATACTGGAAAAATAAAATCAGCTGAAAAATATTTTAAAAATCTAAAATTTACAATATTTAATTATGAAGTTGATGAGCCAAGAAGTGATGATATAAAAGAAATAGCAACAGCTAAAGTAAAACAAGCTTATGAAATAGTTAAAAGACCTTGTATAGCACTTGATACTGATTTTAGAATTGATGAATTAAATGGTTTCCCAAGAGCATTTGTAAATTTTGCTTTAGAAACAATAGGAATACAAGGTATAGTAAAGTTAATGGAAGGTAAAGAAAATAGAATATGCTCTTTTAATGAATGTTTGGCATATCATGATGGCAAAGAAATACATTATTTTTATGGAAGGCATCCACGGAAATTTGTCAAATAGAATACAAGGAATTGATAGAGAAGAAAAATGGTCTGATTTATGGTATATTTTTAAGCCTAAGGGATTTGATAAAACACTAGCTCAAATGGATTCTTCTGAAAGAGAAAATAGAAAAAAAACGGATGGCTCTATGGATGCAATGCAAGAATTTGCAAAGTGGTATGAAAAGTTAAAAATAGGGAGAATATAAAATATGAATATGATGAATGAAAAATATCATGTAATAACTTTATGTGGCTCAATTAAATTCAAACCTGAATTTATAAAAGCACAAGAAGAACTTACATTAAAAGGGAATATTGTTCTTACCCCAAACTTTTTTAGTGCTATAAAAAAAGATGAAATAATGATAGAAACAAAGAAAATGCTAGATGAAATGCATAGACAAAAAATAGATATGTCAAATGAAATTTATGTAATTAATTTTGGTGGATATATTGGAGAAAGTACAAAATCTGAAATCGAATATGCAAAGGCAAAAGGGAAAAAGGTTTCATACCTAGAAAATATAAAGTAAAAGGAAGATATGTATAATATGATTTCTAAATTAGAAGAATTTTAAGAAAGTTTCTTCAAGACAAGAAAATGGAAACTACTGATAATAGCAAAAAATCACCAAATAGGAAATATAAATTGACGGAGTAATGACAAAGATTATTCTGCTTTCTCTAAATATAAGTCAGGAACAAAATAATCTCCTTCTTTGTGATATAAGTTATTTCTAACATAGTTAAAAAACCTCCATAAATTAATTTTCACTACAAATTTGGCTAGATAATTCTTTACATAGTATCAAAACAACCTAGCTAAGTAGTAGCAAAATCAAACTAATAAAAAGATATTGGTCATCCACACCCTCTTGATATAAAAAGAAAATAAGGCAAATAAGTAAAATATCATCAGAATATAACTTAAGCCCAAATAACTCAAAAAGTGGTTCATCACTTTGAGACTCTTTTTTCTTTTCACAAGAAGAAAAAGCGCCTTGACAGTTTCTATCAGGTTGATAATTAGAATTTTTCTTACAAGGCTCTTTAACTTTAGGCACAATAGCTTTATCTGTATTAGTATTAGAACCATAATAATAAGGGCTTCTTCTAAAACGAGGAAAGCCAAAAAAAGGATAGTTATACATCATTTTTCATTCCTACCCTCCAAAGGGTTCATCATTTCAAACACCTTTCCCATACTAAAAATTTTAATATATTGATCCACCTTATCTTTTCTACTAGACTTTAAATAAGGTTTTAGTGACCTAAGCAAGTTCGCTCTAGGGTCACTTTGTGGTTTATTCATCCCATCAATAATGGACTTCATCTTCATCATAGTACCAATATCAAAATTTGGGATAGAATTAGCATCTTTATTATCATTATTTGGAATACTACTAGTATCTTTACTGCTACTATCAAAACCAGAAGTAGCATCTGCCGTAGTCTTATCAGAGGATATGTCATTAGAAGAATCATGGCATGCTCCAAACTGATTTAGCATATTTTTAATATCGTCAGGAATTTCATTATTCTTTATCATATCATTCACTTTTTGAATCATATCAGACATATCCTCACTCATACAAAACCTCCATTTACATAAAAATATTATTTGTTACCATTTTGAAACTCTTTTATAATTTTCTCCTTATCTTCTGAACTTAACATTTGATTAAGCTTAGAAAGCCCTTGCTCAAGTTGGCTCTTATCCATTTTAGAAAGCATAGCCATTAATTTTGCCATATCCATATTATTCCCCATAAAAATTTCCTCCTTAATGAATCATATACTTATAACTATATATATTCATCATCACCAAAAAATGTTACAAAAGTCAAAAAATAAAATTAGATAAACTTAAAATGCAAAAAACAATGAAAAAATAAATAACAAAATTTTGTAACAAAAACTTAATATAAGTCTTAAAAAGATAATATCCGTAGACAAATTTCCAAAATTCTACATTTTTGGATAAATTCTACCATTGAAAAAAGCTAAAAAAATGCTAAAATTGATATTATAGAGTATATAGGTTTAAAAATAGAAAACATGAAAAGTGAGGAGTACTATGAAAACAAACAAAATTAAACAAAAACTAACAGCCATGCTAATGAGCACTATAATAGTAGGAACACATCTACTTACTTTGGGCAGCCAAGTAATAGCAAATGCAGATATTTTAAGTAAGCAAAATAACAAAACAAACTATGCAAATGTAGAATTTGACACCTATTTAGAACAAAACAGCCATGAAAAAACATTTGACATACAAGATGGCGGAAAAATGTATGTAGAACTTGAAATAAAAGAAAAAGGCTATTTGAAAAATGCAATAGTCAAATTTGACGATGGCAATTTTAGCTTAGATAGTAGCAAAATAGACCAAAAATACATACAAAAAATAGAAAACCAAACAATTTACCTAAAACAAATAAACTGTGGAGAAACAGTTTTAATAGAAGTGCCATTTAACTTAAGCAGACAAAACAAAATAGATGTAAACTTATTTAACAAAACCTCACAAACAAAATTTATAGCAACCTATATAGATGGAAGCGGCACAGAAAAAACAGTAGAAAAAACAGTAGAAAATCTGGTAAAATGGCAAGCAAACCCACAAATGCAAATTGGTGGAGAAATAACCAAATATATACCATATCACATAGGAGAAGAATATGGTATATTTATGCAAGCAAAAATAAACAGCAAGCTAGAAAATAACTTAGTACCAATAAAACAAACCAACTTAAAACTAACCTTACCAAGCATGCAAAACCAAAAACCAACTAGAGCATCTGTAATAGCAAATACAACAAAAGCTACCAATGGAAAACAAACAGGACTAGAATTTGATCAAAATAATTATAGTTATGATGGACAAACAGGAATACTAACCATACAAACACAAAATAAACCAGATGAAAACCAAAAAATAGTATGGGGAAATGGTCAAGACGAATACTTAGTAAACTATATCTATGTAGGAAAAGAACTATATGATAACGCAAGTAGCATCAAAGATGAAATACAAGTAGAAGCAAGTATAGAAGTATATACAGCAGAAGAAACAAAACTAGAAGAGCAAGGAAATATGCCATATGAATTACAAGAGCCAAAAGGAAACTTAGCAGACTTTAGTCTAGAGGCAACCAATGAC